>JANQMY010000070.1 GCA_028279895.1 Alphaproteobacteria bacterium | reverse complement strand
GTTTATGAAGTCCACTCCCTCGACTTCAGTGGACTCGTAAATGACAGATATAGCGTCTGAATCGTGCTTATGTGCGCACCAGCAATGAAGAAAGATTGTAGACAATTGAATTGTCTTCTGTTGGTGCTCTCGTAAATAGATCCGACTTTGCTGTCAATTCGGTATGCCGATTAACGTCATAGACGGCATTTTTATAATCATTGTACTGACGCGAGGTTCTTTCTGATCTTCTTCTGGCTGGTGAACTTCAAACGGTCATCTCAGCCTTTAGCACCCGCCTTAGTAACTTGCCGGTTTCGTTGTAGGGGAGCTCCTTCCGAACCACCCAGTGCTGGGGTGTTTTCGTGGATCTCAATCTCGATTTAACCCAACATGAGAGTTCATGCGTATCAATCGCTTCAGACTTGGGCACGATCACAGCGGCGACATTTTCACCCCATTGCGCATCGGGTACACCAATCACTGCAACGTCAGCTATGTCGGGATGCTGGCGTAAGACATCCTCAATTTCTCCGGGTGAAATATTCTCGCCGCCGCGCACAATCACGTCGTCCAGCCTACCTTCTATGTATAAATATCCGTCTTCATCGAGCCAGCCCGCGTCGTTTGTCGGAAACCACCCATCGTCCAAAATTGCTCTTTTATGTAGGTACTCGCCGGCAACTTGATCGCCGCGTACGAATACCTCACCGCTTTCTCGATTTGAAAGCACCTGTCCCTCTGGTCCGCGGATTTCCAGTTCGAGAGTCGGCAGCGGTCGGCCTACAGACCCCAGGCGTTGGCGGATTTTTGGATCTTCGGACGCCACCGCTTTTCGATGATCGTCCGGATCCAATATGGCGATGGTCGAGCTGGTTTCTGTGAGGCCATAAGCATTGATGAAATCGACGTGGGGCAAAAGTTCCAGCGCCCGCTCGATAACTGTTTGCGGCATGCGTCCCCCTCCGTATGAGAGAGCTTTGAGAAAGGGGAGGGTCTCCCCTCTGGCCTCAAGAACATCGAGAATGCGCGACAGCATGGTCGGGACGACCATTGCATGCGTGATCTTTTCATGAACTGTTTTGTCGACCCAATCTTCAGCCTGAAATTCTGGCAGGTAAACGATTCGACGTCCGCCGTAGATGCCCGTTAGAACCGCAGAGACACCGGCAATATGATAAGGAGGTACGCTGACGAGCGATGCTTCGTCCTCCTCCGCGCTCATCAGTTCCACAGTTGATATCACGTAGGAAGTGAGATGCGCATGCCGCAAGACCGCCGTCTTGGGTTCACCGGTCGTACCACTTGTAAAAAGCAGAAGTGCTTTGTCTTCCTCCTCCGAATCCCGCACGAGCGCTTGCTCGTTCGTCAGATTTTCACACATATGCTCAGCGTCGCTTCGAGTGAAAAGAACAACGTCTTCACGGGGCGATACGCGATGAATCATTTCATCGTCGACGATGGCGACCGAAGGCGCGGTCCGGTCCAACAGATTGTTCAATTCAGCGTCAGGAAGTCGGTAGTTGAGCGGAACTAGAGGTTTGCCTGCCAGCCCACTGGCAAAAACAATGGTCGGAAAAATCCAATCATTGACACCCAAAAAAACCAACTTGTCACCCGGCTGCTCTTTGGCCCAATCGGCAACTGCCTGACTGAGAAGTGAAAGCTCCTGAAAAGTCAGTGAGTTTCTCGACCCGGTAATGGCAATGCGATCAGGGCTGCTGCTTGTTGCCATTTCGAGAAGAAGGGAGGTTCGCATCTATTTGAACACCGAGAATAAGGGGGCCGTCGAAGGGGAAGATGATTTTTTCAGCTCTCACTGTTTGAGCGTTAGGCGATGGCTCCCGCGTCCTTAAGTGCAACGATTTCATCCCACTCGAGCCCGGACTCGAGCAGGACTTCCTCAGTATGCTGTCCAGGTTCGGGACAACATTGCAGTTCACCAATCAATTCTTCATCAAACTGACCGGGCGAGGCCGCTGCGAGGTATGTAGTGTTATCGTTCAGCGTTACCGGTGTTACGATCCCATTCACCAATGCCTGCTCGTCTTCAATCACTTCTGAAGTGCTGAGCACCGGCGCCCACACGCCTTCCATGGTGTCTAGGGCGCGCCTCCATTCGTCGAAAGTTTTCTGTTTGAACGTCTCTTCTAGCTCTGCGATGCATGCATCGCGATTTTCGTTTCGCACCTTCATGTTTATGAAGCGAGGGTCTTCAATGAGATCCTTACGACCTATGTGTGTACAGAAATCCGCCCACCACGCGTCAGCTTGAAGCAGACAGAGACAAATCCAACGGCCATCCTTTGTAGGGTAGGTGTTGACAATCGGATTGAGCGGGTTTTTTCTTGAAGTATATTCTCTTGCCGGCCCAAAATTCGCGGCAGCAATCGATTGGCACATGATCCATGCGCCGACAGAGTAAAGAGAATTGTCGACAATAGCGCCTTTGCCCGTGCGTTCGCGTCTTAACAATGCGGCGGCAACCGCGCCGGCAAGTTGGGTGCCGCCGTTTATGTCCCCGACGGAGCCTGGCATGGAGGGCGGTTCTCCGCCGGGGGGCGTCATGCGATCTGCGATCCCGCCGCGGCACCAAGTCGACGGCCAGTCATAGCCACCTTTTTCCGCGTCGGGTCCTCTCAATCCATATCCGGTCCCACGGCCATACACGATTTTTGGATTAATTTTTTGGATGTCTTGGGGTTCAATACCGAGCTTTTGTCTGGCTCGCGTTCTGAGGCTCGTCAGAAAAACGTCAGCATCTTTTAAAAGATGATAAAGCGTCTCCCGACCGCCCGGCGTGGATAGATCTATACCCACACTTCGCTTGCCGCGATTTGCGGCTTCCATGATCGCGTGGAACGGGCCCGTTCCAGCAATGGAGCTCATCAATCCGCGTTGGGGATCGCCGCCTTCGCGATGCTCGATCTTAATGACGTCGGCCCCCCAGTCGGCCAGCACCGTTCCGGCAATCGGCACAAAGGTCCACTCGGCGACTTCAATAACACGGATCCCAGCGAGAACGTCGTACATGTTTCCTCCAACTCAGCTTAATGTCAGAGAAGGGGCCCTTGCCGCTCTAAGCGTTTGATATCGCTTGCATGCAGAATCGGGCCCGGTTCCCTCTATTTTTGCTCGATGATAGCTCTTCGTACCGTTCAATCTCCCAAAAAATCAGCCGGCTTGAGGGCCGGCTAAAGTCGAGGAGGCAAACAAAAGATCCTTTTGTACGGGCCGGCTATGCTGCTTCGCCACGGTTTTGCTGAAACAGTTTTACGACATCGCCTGATGTCACCACGCGTTTCACGCCTTCTTCCACGGGTCGATTTCCACCGGCAGATTTTGGTGATGTATCAACGTGCTCTGCCTGCTTCCGCAGCGCTCCAACCGTACAGTTTTCACGGCCCAGAATAGAGAACGGATCATAGTCATAAGCGCGGATGACATTCAGGTGTGTCATCTTGTCGATGTCCTCATCGGGCACACCGTCGAACCCGGCCATCAAATATTCTGGTGCCTTTGGCCAAACCGAGTCCGAATGCGGATAGTCACATTCGTAGCAGATTGTATCGATCCCCACCTCGTGCCTGTTTTTCACTCCGAACTTGTCGTCGATGAAGCAGGTCAGGAAGTGCTCCCGGAAGATGTCGCTAGGTTTTCTGCCGCCAAAATCGGTGTGTGTCCACTCGTGATGGTGTTCGTGCGTGAAGTCTGCGCGCTCCAGAAAATAGGGAACCCAACCAATGCCACCCTCAGACAACGCAATCTTAAGGTCGGGGTAGCGCTGAAGGGCCGTCAGCTGTATCCAGTCCGCGGCACTGGTCGCAATTGCCATCGGCATGCTGGTAATCCACGCATCGATTGGAGAGTCCATCGATGGGTGAGGCGGCGCGTAGCCAGTACCAATGTGACAGTTAATTACGACTCTTTCATCGTTACAGATTTTCCACAGTGGTTCCCAATATTCTTTATGAATGCTGGGGAGGCCTTTGGCGTTGGGATTGTCCGAGAAGCTGATGGCTCGGCAGCCTTTTGCCACAACGCGTTTGATTTCTTCAACGGCGAGATTGACATCCCACAGCGGGATGATGGCCAAGGGAATAAAGCGTCCGGGATGCGACCCGCACCATTCGTCGATATGCCAGTCGTTGTAGGCTTGAAGAATAGAGAAGGCGAGTTTCTTGTCTTTAGAATCCAGAAAGAATGCGCCATCAAACCCAACGAACGTGCCGAAGTTCAGAGATCCAAGCAGTCCATTGGCGTTCATGTCGTCAACACGTGCATGAACATCGTAGGTTCCCTTGCGAAGTTGGCTGAGCGATGTGGGTTCTACGCCATATTCCTCACGGGGACGGCCCGCCACCGCATTGAGCCCCACATTAATGACCTTACGGTCCTCGAAGATCCAATAATTGTCGCCATTCTCTGTCGTAACGCATTTCGGCGCTTTGTCTTTCAAAGTCGCGGGAATGTGCGCATCGAACATACTCGGTGGTTCAATAATATGGTCGTCGACGCTTATGAGAATCATATCTTCGATTTTCATTTGTGAGTCCTTACTTTGGATGACCGGCCAACACTGAATGTTAAGCAGCTAGGCTTTGTTGGCTCCATGATGCAACGTGTCGCGATACATGGCCACTTGCCATTCTACGACGCTAGCTTAATCAGTCAACTTATTTATATAATTAAGCGAGTTTTGGGACTGGCTGCCGATGCCAATTGCCGCCATATCGTAGAGCGTAGATTTTGTTGGGAGTTCTCATCCTGCTGGATATAGTGGCTAGGCCTTCCAATGTGCAGGCCCAATTGCCAGGTTGGCACATCCAAAAATAGATATATTATTTATGTAAGTTAGATGTTAGGATAGATCTATACTGGAATATTGTCATCGGCTGAAACTAATCCTATGTACCCAAACCCGAAAGCTACCAATAAGCGAACCGCCACTCCGATCCGAGTTCCAAAAACGGCAGAGCTCGTCGCGTCGCATTTCCGGGATCGAATTGTTCGCGGCGAACTGAGCGAAGGGGATACTCTCAATCCCGAAGGTCAATTGATCGAAGAGTTTTCAGTGTCCCGCCCGACGCTACGAGAGGCGTTTCGCATTTTAGAAGCCGAAAACCTGATTAGTGTTTCTCGCGGATCGAGGGGAGGCGCGCGCGTTCAACTTCCAGCTATTGACGTCGCCGCCCGATACGCAGGCCTTTATCTGCAATCGAAGAAGACGACGATTGCGGAGATTTATGAAGTTCGCTGCATCCTGGAGCCTGAAGTTGTTGCAAATCTGGCTAAGAAGCGCTCACAAAAAATGGTGAGTGAGTTGAGGGCATGCATTGATGAGGAAGAAAAGCACATAAACGATCCAGACAGTTGGGTCGGTTCAGCTACTCGTTTTCATCATGTTTTGTTCGAACTTGCGGGAAACAAAGCCTTCGAGTTTGTTGCTGGGATTCTGGAACACATTCTGGAGGCGCATCTCCGCCATATCATTGGAGAGAACGCCCAAGACTACAGCCCAAAACAAGCAGCACGCGACATCCGCTCTCAACGCAAATTGGTTGATCTCATCGAAGCCGGCGACGTTGAGGGTGCTGAGGCCCATTGGAAGCTGCACACTTTGAACGTCGCGAAAGTTCTGCTCAAAACAACCGGGGCAAAGGCTATCGTCGACATTGTTGGGAGTTGAGGGATGGACCTTCAATATAGCGCGGAATACGAGGCGTTCCGCGGCGACGTCCGATCGTTCCTTGAAGCCAATTGGCAGCCGACGCGAAACGCCGAGGCCATGGCCGACTTCCGAAAAATGGCAACGCATGCCGGATATCTCTACCGCAGTGTCCCCAAAAGGTTTAGGGGATCGGAGCAAGTGTCCGACCTCTTGAAAGCGCAGATCATCCGTGAAGAGTTTGAAGCGGCCCATGCACCAATGGAAGTGCCTGGCAACGGCATGTCCATGCTTGTGCCCACCTTGCTTGAAAACGGCGCTGATTGGCAGAAGGAAATGTTCATACCCAAGACGGTTCTTGGGGAATACCAATGGGCACAGGGTTATAGTGAACCAGGATCTGGAAGTGATCTTGCCTCAATTCGGACCAAAGGCGAACTCGTTGGCGATGAATGGATCATCAACGGCCAGAAAGTCTGGACGACGTTGGCTCATAAGTGCCAGTACATGTATGCCCTCATCCGAACCGAGCCTCATGCCCCAAAGCACGAGGGCATCACCTATATGCTTATTGACCTGCGGCAGCCCGGCGTTGAAGTTCGCCCATTAAGGCAGATTACAGGTGGTGCGGAGTTCAATGAGGTTTTCTTTACGGACGCGCGGACGCCAGCTAACTGGATTGTAGGAAAGCGCGGAGAGGGATGGACTGTATCTCGAACCACGTTAAAGCACGAGCGCAGTTCCATTGGTGGTGGTAACAACATCCAACGAACGTTCAACAAGCTGGTTGCGTTGGCTCAACGAACCGAGAGAAGTGAGAGCCGCGCCATTGACGACCAAGCGATTCGCGAAAAGATTTGCCGGATAGAAGCGCGCGTATTAGCTCATAAATATTCATTATACAGACAATTCAGCATGACTGCGGCCGGTAAGGAACCTGGCGCCGTATCCCTGATGAGTAAGCTCATCAGCACAAATATCGGCCATGAAATTGCAGCGGTTGCGCAAGAGATCATTGCAGATGATGGCCTGATCTTGCCGGCAGGTAGAGACGCGGGCAGCAAGCTTGGTAACGAAAAATGGCTTAATCAGTATTTCGGTTCTCTGGGTGTCGCAATTGCAGGAGGTACATCGAATATCCAGCGCAACATCATTGCGGAACGAGGCCTGGGCCTTCCACGAGACGCGGTGGCTGGGAGCGGCAAAGAGTGAACTTCGATCTTTCTGAGGAACAGCAACTCTTTCAAAGCAGTGTCGAGCAGATCCTCTCGCGCGAGCTGGATGCAATTCGTTTACGAAAAATCTTCGATGGCGAAAACGGTCACGATGAACAGCTGTGGCGGGGTCTGATGGAACTCGGACTTGGAGGAGTTCTCGTCTCGAGCGAGTACGGAGGACTTGGTGTCGAGTTTCTAAATAGTGCGTTGGTTGCCGAAATTATGGGCAGGTATGGCGCACCAGGGCCGTTCCTCGGGCACACGCTTGCAGGATACGCATTGGCTTTGGCTGGTTCCGAAGAGCAGAAGCAAAAGTGGCTGCCGTCCCTGTGCGACGGGACATTGATTGGCACAGTTGCTTTTTGTGAACAGGGCAATCGCTGGCAACCAGAAGACTGGACATTGGAAGCCGGCAACAGTCTTTTGGGCGCAAAAAAGAATGTCCCATACGGTGCGCTTGCAGACATTCTAATCGTTGGCCTCCAAGGAGGTCAGCTAGGGGTTGTCGAAAAAGGAGCATCAGGACTTTCCGTCCAAAGTGTCGACGGAGTTGATCGCACACGCCGGTTCGTTCACCTCAATTTTGAAGGCGTCGCCTACGAGTTGCTCGCCAATGACTCTCAAGGTGCCTATCGCGTCAGAGACGCAGGTCTGAATCTGCTGGCAGCCGACGCGTTTGGCGGTGCCGCTCGTTGTGTTGAGATGTCTGTGGAGTACGCCAAAGAGCGCGAACAGTTTGGAGCAACCATCGGCCACTTTCAGGGACTAAAACACCAGCTTGCGAATATGGCTCAGGAGGTGGAGCCGGCGCGAGGTTTGTATTGGTACGCGTCTCATGCATTTGATCAAATTGAGGAAGAAGCCCCGCGCATGGCGGCGCTGGCGAAAGCGCACCTGACCGAATGTTACATGGACATCGCGCGTCGGACCGTCGAGGCCCATGGTGGAATTGGGTACACTTGGGAGTGTGAAGTGCAAATCTGGGTGAAGCGCGCGATGTTTGACCGCGCGTTCTTGGGAGCACCCTCTGAACATTTCTCACGCGCCGCTGCGATGGCCGATTGGTAAGGCGTTGGTTCAGCGACGCGAGCCATCTGGCGGTGCCTATCGCCGTTCAATTCTGATCGTCGCGACAGGCAATCAAGTTCAAGCTCACCTTGAAGACGACTTTCATCGGTTCTCTGTTTCGCTTCACCATAACGAAGCGCACATAATCCACATCGAAGGTCGCGCTCTGCGGTTCCCGTGGCTAACGTGTGCGGAGGCGGTATTTCCGCTCGAGCGGCTGGTCGGCATGGAGCTCTCAAGTTGTTCGCGCGCCGTTTTTCAGCATACGGATAGCCGATTTCAATGCACGCATCTTTTTGATCTTTCCGGGCTAGCGGTTGCTCAGGCCGCTCGGGGTCCCGGCCGCCGACGATACGACATTGTGGTTTTCGACCCTCAAGGTGGGGCTCGTCGGGCCGAGCTAAAGCGCGATGGCGAAAAGCTTTATTGTTGGCTGGTGAGAGATGACAAAATCGAAGCTGCCCCTCCACTTGGTCGACAGTCTCTATTGCGGTTGGGCAAATGGGCCGGTGAAAATCTAGCAGAAGATGAAGCCGAAGCCGCCCTTGTACTGCGCCGGGCGATTCACATTTCGGGCGGCCGATGGTTTGATCTCGATAGTGTTCCGAATGCCGCAACGCTTGGTTCTCGCGCGACATGTCATTCCTTCCAACCATTGGTGGCACCCAAAGGCAAACGGATGGTGGGCGCAACGCGTGATTTTTCCGACCGCCTAGAGGATCTATTGTCCGATGTCGACAGAGCAAGAAAAATAGACGGCTAAGATTTGATGTAGTGTTCCGCTTGGCGCAGTATGATTTACCGCGTCTGCTTGCACACTGGCGCAGTGCGAGGGGCAATCCGCCAGTTTTTAGACGCTGGAATCTAAACTAGGTCATTGCCAACTGAGGGTGCCGACGGCCTATCGTTGCGGCGCGAGCGAGCGGAGTAAATCTCTAATGCACGATTCAAAGAGCAGTTAGCAGAAGACACGATCCGCCAGGTCCGCCGCCGGCGCCGACGGCGGCCACTTGCGCATCTTTAACCTGCCTTTCTCCGGCCTCACCGCGAAGCTGAACGCACGCTTCGTAAAGCAATCCATATCCGTGGATGCGACCTGCAGAAAGTTGTCCCCCATTTGTATTGAGAGGGATCTGCCCATTACGGGCGATCGATTCTCCACCCTCAATAAAGCGGCCCCCTTCGCCATGGGGACAAAAACCAAGAGCCTCGAGCCAGGCGATTGCCAGAAAACTGAAGCCATCATAAAGCTCGGCGACGTCAACATCGTTTGGTTTCAAATCAGTCCGTGACCAAAGCATTTTTGCGGCGTCCCGGGCCGACATCGTGGTCAAATCATCAAATTGATCCCATGAATCTTTGCCATGAAGCGCAGAACCAACGGCCTCCACTCGAAGGCTGGGACATTTGAGATCCTTGACCGTATCAATATGAGAGATAATTACCGCAACCGAGCCGTCGATCGGAACGTCGCAGTCGAAGAGACCGAACGGCGTCGAGATCGTGCGGGCATTTAGGTAGTCTTCCATTGATAACGGATCGCGGAAGATCGCATCCGGATTAAGCGCGGCGTTCTTTCTATCGTTGAGCGCGATTTGGGCGAGCTGCTCTCGGGTCGTCCCGAACTCGTGGAAATGACGTTGAGCAAACATTCCGATCCAGTTCGCCGCTGACATGGCGCGAAATGGGATCTGCCATTGGAATTGACCGCTGATGCGCGATCCTCCGCTGCCAACGACGCTTGCGCGCCGTTCTTTTGTTTGCGATGAGGCTTCTGTTAGCGTGCGGAAACAAATGACATGACGTGCGAGGCCGGTCGCAACTGCTGCGCACGCATTGATAACAGCCGCGGTTTGGGCCGGCATCTCGCTGCCTGCGCAATACCAGTTGAGCTGCAATCCGAGTGCGTCCTTTAGGGCAAGAAGCGGGACCGGCGACATTCCCGGTGTTCCGCTATCTAAGAATCCCGGCCAGGAGGCCAATCCGTCAATGTCTTTAGGATCAAGCCCCGCATCTGCAATTGCCTTTAGGCAAGCATCGAGTGTCAACTCTAGGCCGGATTTGTCCAATGGTCGGCCGATTTGCGATTGTCCGATACCGGATATTGCGGCATTTCGTTCGAGAATTTGCATTCAGTGGCTCAATCATCTGGTTATTGAGTTAAGGGTGATCATTTGTTCGGCCAGTATTGATCCTTCAATCGGCGCCGCATTATATAGGGGGGCAGGGCACAGATATCTGACTTTGTCGGAAAATCCATACAGAGATTGCGGCAATTCGTCGAGGCTGGACGGTGTTCCGTAGGGACTCATGTCAAGCTCACACTTTATGCCCTTCGGACGACCGGTCGTGCCGGACGAATAAAACATGTATGTCCCCTTGGTTTCCTGAATGAGAGGTAAATCAGCTGTAGCTTCAACTTCCTCCTCATAGGAGGAGGAGCCCTCTACAACACCGTCTAGCATAAGGCGAGCCTCGAGTTTCGGTGTCTTGCCTAGAAGACCCTGAGCGATCCTTCCAAGTGTTGAAGACGTAATGAAAACCCGCGCGTCGCAGTCATTCACTATGTAGGCCGCCTCGTCCACAGAAAGGTGCCAGTTGATTGGCGTGAAATAGAGTCCCGACCGCATAGCCGCCCAGCAGATTTCGAAGTACCATGGGTGGTTTTCCAACATGATTGCAATGTGGTCACCGATATGAAGTCCCAGATGGCCAAAAAAAACTGCCAACTTCCTCGAGCGTCGATCGAGTTCTTTGAATGACAAAACGTCTCCCCGAGCCGGCGCGATGACAGCTGGGTGATCGGGCATTGATTGAGCATGATGTCCTATATGCATCCGTTCGATCTTTGCTTCATAGGGAATGAGGGGGTCTCCAGCGGGGTGCGATCAGATCGATAGTTTGACAGGTTGGAGGAAAGCTATTCGTGTACCGATCCAAAAGCCGGCTGCTGCAAGTACGCTATTCTTCGATGGTAATCGCCCCTTCGGGACAAGATTCGACGCCCAGTTTTGCTTTTTCCTCCATGCTTTCAGGCACAATTGTCTCTGGCGTCTCGTTGTAACCGTCATCATTCAGGACGAAGATCTCTGGCGCCTTAGCTGCACAAAGGGCATGTCCTTGGCACTTCCGGACGTCTACTTTCACCTTCATTAGCCTTCCTTCCTATCCTCTGGAAATTTCTTAATTACTTATATAAGTAAAATAAGTAAGATGATAGTCGTTGATTGAATGTGGACGCCTTTTCAGTGTTTCTGAATGGTAGGCGGACATTCGGCAAGCAGGAAACGTTTCTTGAAGGACGCCAGAGAAAACATGGTCGCAGCGGCAAACCTCTTTGACCCCGACGGTGCTCGATCTGCGCTCGTGCGGAAATGGCATCAGCTAGGTTTTTACGGCCATCAGAATCTTGCCGGAGTAATGGCAGCGGGCGCCGCGGCCCACGCCAGCGGTAAGATGACGTTTTTCTCCGAGGTCGGCACGGTCAGTGCCACTCTGGAGGATCTCCATAAAAAAAGCCGTCACCTAGCAGGCGCCCTATACGCAGCAGGGCTTCGCCGGGGAGATACGATTGCCATTCAAGTTCCGAACTGGATTGAAGGCGCGTTGATTTACCAAGCCTCGATGATTTTGGGAGCCATTATTCTCCCCATCATCCACATCTATGGGCCAAAAGAAGTTTCATATGTGCTCAACAAATCGAAGGCTCGAGCATTGGTCGTTCCAGACCGCTGGCGAAACATTGACTACTTGGAACGATTGGACAGTCTCGAAACGACACCGCATCTCCGGCACATCTTTGTGATAGGACAGAACGCACCGGAAGGTACTGTCTCATGGTCCAGCCTGACTGAAAAGGCCACAGATTCTTTTCCGGAAAGCGATGCAGATGCCGACGAAGTTTCTTTGCTGTTGTTCACGTCGGGGACAACAGCGGACCCGAAAGGGGTGCTCCACACCCACAACACACTGCTGAGCGAAGTGCGCGCGTCCGAAGGAGATATGGGGGGCGGCAAAAGCGTTTCTCTATCACCCTGGCCATCCGGTCACATCGCGGGAGTGCTCGGAATTCTTCGATTGTATATCCTCGGCGTGAGTTCCATTTTGATGGACATTTGGGATGCTGAGGCGGCCGTGCGACTCATTGAGTCATACAAAGTGACTTCAACGTCCGGTACCCCGTTCTTCTTAATGTCTCTCTTGGATGCCGCCGAAGCCACCGGCGGAGATGTTTCGAGTATCAGCCGTTATTTGACAGGCGCTGCGAATGTACCGCCGGCGCTCGTTCAGCGGTGTGAGAAGTTCGGAGTGCCTACATTCCGTGCCTATGGCTCGTCCGAACACCCGACCATATCTTCCGGTGAACCCAACGACCCAATCGATAAACGTTCCTTCACAGACGGAAAAATAACCGCGGGCAACCAAGTCCGCATAGTCGACGAAGAGGGACGAAGCGTGCCCCCAATGTCCGAAGGAGAGATTGTCGCAATTGGGCCCGAACAATTCATTGGATATCTCGATAACACCGTGAATGAGGCAAGTTTCTTTCCGGGGGGGTGGTTCCGCACTGGCGACATCGGCCGCCTTGATGAGGAGGGATATCTTACAATAACAGATCGCAAAAAAGACATCATCATACGGGGCGGCGAAAACATTTCGTCGAAGGAGGTCGAGGACATTTTGTCGAGACACACCGCGGTACGAGAAGGCGCTGTAACAGCGGTGCCCGATGCGAGGTTGGGAGAGAAAGTCTGTGCATTCGTCATTCTAAAGAATGGGCAGTCTCTGACACTTGATGATGTAAACGAACACTTTGTTCAAGAAGGCGTGGCACGTCAAAAGACGCCCGAACACCTTGTAATCCTTGATAAGTTGCCTAGAACCGCGGCCGGCAAGGTTAAAAAGTTCGAGCTGCGCGCTTCGCTTAAGTTGCAGCAGATATGAAAGTTGGATTCGGCACAAAGTTTTGGTTTGGCGTCGGTCAATCAGCCGAAGGTATCAAGAGTGCGGCGCTCGCGTCTCTGCTCCTGTTTTACTACAGCCAGGTTTTGGGACTGGACCCCATATTGACGGGTGCGGCCCTTATGATTGGGGTGCTGACGGATGGCGTTAGCGACGCATTGGTGGGGTCGTTGTCGGACTCGCTACGTCATAAATGGGGACGCCGTCATCCATTCATGTATGCGGCCGCTGTGCCTTTTGGGGCGAGCTTTGTTGCGCTCTTCATGCCTCCTGCAGGCTTAGGCCAATGGGGGTTGTTCGTGTGGCTGACAATAACAGTGATCTTGGCCCGCAACTTTATGACCCTTTATGTGGTACCGCATTATGCGCTCGGTAAG
>JANQMY010000073.1 GCA_028279895.1 Alphaproteobacteria bacterium | reverse complement strand
TTCAATTTCCGAGTCCAGCTATCTCTGGAAAGCCTATCGCCCAGTAGATTGCTCCTCTTCATGACAAATTGAGAAATCTTAACCGGACAGTAGTGGGTCAAGCCGGCGGATGACGTTTAGAGTTATGCTTTCACCTCCTTAAAGAACGTCCGTGTAAGACACAGCGGTTCGAAGCCCAACCGGTGATACAACAGCTTAGGCGCATCGTTCGCATGGGCGCCGATGAATACGGGACCGGCACCTTGGTCCCGCACATGGTCCACACAATGCTTGATGATGGCGGACGCAACGCCCCGCCTGCGGAAATCCGGCAGCGTGAACAGATCTTCCACCATACCCACCTCCTCCGGACACAGAACGCCGGACCCATAGGCGCAGGGCGTACCGTCCACCGTCGCCAGAAAAAACTGGCAGGCCCCTTCTTTCTTTCGATAGGCGTCGACGATGCCGCGGGTGACGTTTTCGTCCATGGGGTAGCCCTTGGTGCGCTGCCCTTCTTCATGATCGAGCCGCACGAGCCGATGCAACACCTCCCAGTCGGCATCGCTGCGCACAGGCGACAGGGCCACGTCCGGAAACCTGCCCCTAAGCGCCCCGGTCAGCACTTGCTGCAGGGTTGCCGTCTGTTCGTCATATCCATTAAGGGCCAAGGCGGCCGCAAAGGATGGCGGGGCCAGCGGATCGATGCTGAAATGCCGGAACGTATAACCGGCAAACACGTCTTCGACGGCCTCGAAAAGCTGCGCGCGATGGGCCGCCGTCTCCGCCGTCACACCGTAAACCACATTGGCCATCCAGACATCCGGATGGGCCCGGTCGCGGATCATCGTGCAATGGGGACCGGCAAGGGTCACCTGCCCCAAACTGCCATGAAAATTGTAGGCGCGGCTCACGCGCCCCACCAAATCGGAAATGTCGGACATGACCCTTCTCGATCGTTTTAGCTCTGCGCCGAGACATACACGATCGGCCGCGCGGAAAGAAGCGACGATAGGCCCAATCTAATCGGGCGATACAGGCGCGACACTGCCTGTCGGCAGATCGGTTCCTTCCACCGTTTCGCCCACCGCCACGACACCCTCAATCGGAACCGTGCGTTCCCGGGCCAAGCGCTGCGCTTCCTCGCGCGCCAATTGGGCAGACGACAATGGCACAGCCCGGTCGGGCACCACCACATCGACGGCAACAAAGCACACGAACATGGCCAGTGCCCCCGCCATCACGAAGTCTGTGGACGGCGCTTCTTCTTTCTGCTGACCGATCACGTCGTTGGTGCCGGCTGGACGAATACCATCCGGGGTCATCTCCAAGGTCCAGGCCATGGCCAATGCCACGGGCAGTCCCGCCCAAAACACGGCGGTGACAATCGCATCGAAGGATTCCGGCAACAGGAAGTTGGTCTCAACGACTGTGGCAAGCTGCACCAACAGCCAGGCGATGACACCATAGACCGCCGCCACACGCAGCACATGACGCTTTTGGAGCTCTTGGATCAGGTCACGCACGTTTCATTCTCCGCAGTCGCATCGGCCGGTTCGCTCTGACGGCCTCCGGCTCTCTTGGTTAACGCCGGCACCGTCCCGAAATGGGACCGCGCCCGGCGCCGTGTCCGAGTCGAAGCAATGCCCATGCCAAATATCGCTCCGCTTGCGGAGGACTCATGCGTCCGACCGACAACGAAACCACGTGGCCGGAAGACAGGCGGGGACTTTCCGCCTATTCTCTTCCAAAAGAAACAGGAGAACCCCATGAGCCATCGGTTTGGAGCGATCACGCAGAACGGCTATGTGGTGCCGGACATGGACGCCGCGATCCGGCACTGGACCCAGGTGATGGGCGTGGGGCCGTGGTTTGACGCGGGCGTGACCGATTTCTCGGATGTCATCTACCGGGGCACGCCCACGGAGTCGAAGGTTCGGATTGCCATGGCCAATAGCGGCGATTTGCAGATCGAATTGATCGAACCGCAGGACGACCTGCCCTCCTGCTACCGCGAATTCCTGAACGCCAGCGGCGCCAAAGGTGGGCTGCATCACGTGTCGTCCTGGCCAAACTCGGAAGATTATGACCGTCATCTGGAAAACTTCGTTGCCGCCGGCGGCGAGATTCTGCAACAAGGGCGGGCGGGCCGCACCCGTTTCATCTATTTGGACACGACCTACGACCTCGGTGCCGTTTTTGAAATGTCGGACCCCACCCCCGGCACCCGCAAACTGTTTGCGGCCATCCGCGACGCCGCCAAGACGTGGGACGGGCAAATCACCTTCATGGCCCCCTTGTCCCACCCCTAAAATAAGCTTAGCTTATACACGGGAGGTGGGCCGCTCTTTGACAAGTGAAACAGGGTTTGCGCGCGACAATCACCCTTCGAGACGCCGCCTACCGGAGGCTCCTGAGGGTGAGGTAGAGGGTCACCCATTTTTTCTGGTCTCATCCTGAGGGTGAGCGCAAGCGAACGTCTCGAAGGTTGAGACCCGGATGCCAAGGGCGGGGACCGATGCACAAAAACCGGGATCTACCCCATGCGCCCATCTTTCGTGCCCGCGGGCGATGCGACTTTAACCATCCCACGCCCCCATCCCAACCACCCGATAAGGGTACCCTAGGGGTGGTTGGGATGGGGGCGTGGGATGGGCCAAGCCGTTATCAAGTGGTGGTTGAGACGGGGGAGAGGTATGGCAGAGTCCCAAAACATCGCATCTACCCCATGCGCCCATCTTTTCCGCCGAGATTTGCCCCCTCTGCCCGGCCAGAGCGCAGCCAAAGCCCTCTAAATCTTCTTTAAACTCTGGCCGCTATGGAAAGGCTTGAGATCGCCACGCGAAGTGGTTATTTTCCGGCTCTTCTCGCCAGAAACGATTCTGAGTGCCTTCTTAGTGGATGCCGTTCCATGGTGCTTCGTCTCTTTTTTGGTTGCCGCGTTCCCGGACGGAAAACCGCATACACTTTTCCTGGGAACGCTTGATTGGGGTGTGGCCAAGTGGTTAAGGCACCGGTTTTTGGTACCGGCATTCGAAGGTTCGAATCCTTCCACCCCAGCCAATTTCCCGCTGGTCCATTCTTGTCACATGGTTTACATTTGATACCGGAGACATGGTTTACACTTTCTCCGGGGTGAAGGGGTTGGGCCCTGGTTCGACACGGTCCTCT
>JANQMY010000071.1 GCA_028279895.1 Alphaproteobacteria bacterium | reverse complement strand
TTCTGTTTTCGTCGGATTCCGATCCCGACCGTTGCGCCCCCCGCGGGGCCGCCGCAGAATGTGCATGGAGGCCCGCCCTCTCGGATCTGGAGGTCCCCAACGTCATACAGACCCTACGGGAAATGTCCGTCCTTGCTTGACTTGCAAAGGTATCGACGTAATGTGCCCGCCTTGCTGTGTAAACGAGCCATTAACGATACTCGGCGCATTTTTTCGACATGAGCAACATGACCGCATCGCTGAACAAGACTGTTACCATCTCGCTGCCCGACGGCAGCACGCGCGACTATGCGAGCGGCGTGACGGGATTGGAAATCGCCGAGAGCATTGGCGCAGGCCTGGCGAAGGCAGCGCTGGCCGTTAAGATCGACGACAAGCTGTCCGATCTGGACGAGCCGATCCACACCGATTCCGCGGTCGCGATTGTGACCAAGAAGGATCCCGAAGCACTGGAGTTGATCCGCCACGATGCGGCACATCTGCTGGCCATGGCGGTTCAGGAACTCTATCCCGGCACGCAAGTGACCATCGGCCCGGTGATCGAAGACGGGTTCTACTACGACTTTGCGCGCAATGAGCCGTTCCGGCCGGAAGATCTGGAGCGCATTGAAAAGCGCATGAAGGAAATCGTCTCGCGCGACGAGGTCACCCGGCGCGAGATTTGGGAGCGCCCGGCCGCGGTTTCCCATTTCCGCAATATGGGCGAGCAATACAAAGCCGAACTCATTGAATCGATCCCGGAAGACGAAGAGATCAAGATTTATTATCACGGCACCTGGCACGATCTGTGCCGGGGACCGCACCTCATGTCGACCGGCAAGATCGGCCAAGCGTTCAAGCTGACCAAAATTGCCGGCGCCTATTGGCGCGGCGACGCCAGAAATGCACAACTACAGCGCATCTACGGTACCGCCTGGCGCGACGACAAAGAGCTGAAAGCCTATCTGCGCCGTATCGAAGAAGCGGAAAAGCGGGACCATCGGCGTCTCGGCCGCGAAATGGACTTGTTCCATTTTCAAGAAGAAGCACAAGGCTCGGTATTTTGGCACCCTAACGGCTATGTGATTTACAATCAGCTCGAGGCTTATATCAGGCGTAAGCTGCAGAAGGCCGACTATGTGGAGGTTAAAACCCCACAATTGCTCGACTCAAAATTTTGGGAGCAATCAGGGCACTGGTCGAAGTTTCGCGAGAATATGTTCGTCGTCCCAGACGAAATTCCGAGCACGGATGAAGAAGGGCCGGTATTGTCCGGGGAAGGCGACAAGCTCATGGCGCTTAAGCCCATGAACTGTCCGGCCCATGTGCAGATCTTCAAAAACCAGATCCGTTCTTACCGCGACTTGCCGATCCGCATGGCGGAATTCGGTTGCTGTCACCGCAACGAACCTCACGGCGCGCTGCACGGTCTCATGCGCGTGCGCCAAATGACCCAAGACGACGCACACATCTTCTGCCGTGACGATCAGGTGGAGGACGAAAGCATTCGCTTTTGTAATCTACTCTATTCCGTTTACGAGGAACTCGGGTTCACGGACATTGTCGTCAAGCTGGCAACCCGGCCGGAGGTTAAAGCCGGTGATGACTCGGTTTGGGACAGGGCGGAAGCGGCCCTGGAAGCCGCAGTGCAGGCTGCCGGCCTGCCCTTCGAAATCAACCCGGGCGAAGGCGCCTTCTACGGGCCAAAACTGGAATTCGTTCTGCGCGACGCCATCGGCCGCGACTGGCAGTGCGGTACGCTGCAGCTCGATTTTGTCATTCCAGAGCGCTTGGACGCCACCTATACAGGGGCCGATGGCAACAAGCATCGCCCGGCCATGTTGCACCGCGCAATCCTAGGGTCGCTGGAACGGTTTATTGGCGTGCTGATCGAGCACCATGCCGGCCGTTTCCCCTTATGGCTTGCCCCGGCACAAGTGGCGGTAGCAACGATCACGTCAGATGCGGACACCTATGCTCAGGACGTTGCCACGGCCTGCAAAGAGGCGGGGTTACGGGTCAAGCTCGATATCCGGAACGAGAAAATCAATTACAAGGTCCGGGAACATTCGCACCAAAAAGTGCCGGTCATCCTGGTGGTCGGCCAGCGCGAGATGGAGAGCCGAGAGGTTTCCGTGCGCAGATTGGGCATTAAGGAGCAAGAAACGCTTGCACTTGAGGATGCGCTTACTATCCTAAAAGCGCAGGCTTTGCCGCCGGATTTGGCGCAAGAGCCGACGTGAGACGTCATACATTCATTGAAACCGGTCTGGGACGAAAGCATATAAGAACAGCGTTCTAGACCTCAAATAAGGAGAACTTTACATAGCCAGAAGACCAATACAGGCACCGCCCTCCCGCGAGGGACCGCGTGCGAACGACGAGATTGACCAGCCGGAAGTGCGCTTGATCGATCAAGACGGTGAAAACCACGGGGTTGTTCCGACCAGCCAAGCGCTCACCATGGCGCAGCAGGTGGGGCTTGACCTGGTCGAGATTTCGCCCAATGCCTCTCCGCCGGTCTGCAAGATTCTTGACTATGGCAAGTTCAAGTATCAGGCCCAGAAGAAGGCCAACGAGGCGCGCAAGAAGCAAAAGACCATCGAGGTCAAGGAGATCAAGATGCGTCCGAACATCGATACGCACGACTACGATGTGAAGATGCGGTCGATCAAACGATTCTTTGAAGATGGCGACAAGGTGAAAGTGACGCTGCGGTTCCGCGGGCGCGAAATGGCGCACCAGGAACTTGGCATGCAGCTCCTGTCCCGCGTGCGCGACGAAGTCGAAGATATTGCGAAGGTTGAGCAGGCCCCGAAGCTCGAAGGCCGCCAGATGATCATGGTCATGGCACCGCTCTAAAAGCGGCGAACCTTCTCAAT
Source organism: Alphaproteobacteria bacterium (assembly GCA_028279895.1). GTDB lineage: Bacteria > Pseudomonadota > Alphaproteobacteria > JANQMY01 > JANQMY01 > JANQMY01. The sequence goes on along the minus strand of JANQMY010000071.1, from coordinate 58,937 downwards.
CAGGAACGCAAAACGCGGATGGCACCATCCGCGTTTTTTAGTGCGTGACTACTCGGATTTTAGATTGACGGCCTTAGAACCGCGCTTGTCAGGTTCGATGTCGAAGCTGACTTTTTGACCTTCCGCCAAACCGTCCATACCGGAATTGTGCACGGCCGAAATGTGTACGAACACATCTTTTGTACCATCGTCAGGAACGATAAAACCGAATCCTTTGGTGGTGTTGAAAAATTTGACTGTTCCTGTAGGCATGATGGTAGTCCTGGTTCCGAGGTGATGTTGAGGCACAAAAATGGCGACAACCAAGACCAAACACATACTGGAAAAAGCCGCGCGGCACAATTGAGATTCCGATGCAGCTAGCTATTTAGTGGGTATTAAGGCCAAAAATGAAAAAAATTGGGAAAGCCGATCAATACTCCGCGCACGAATAATTCTCAGCGCGTCATGATTTCGACGAACTCCGGGTAATCGACCAGGCGGTCACCGTTGTCGTCCACCTCTTCGATCATGGCGAGTATTTCATCTTCATTGAGGTTTTCGCCGATACTGGCCATGGCAATGGATAGTTCATCCTGATCGATGAACTCGTCATTGTCGCGGTCGAATGTCACAAAAGCTGCACGAACATCGTGCTGCGAGGGCACTTGATGCATCATGCGCACGAATTCCGGGAAGTCGATCGCGCCATCGCCGGACGTGTCGTTGGCAGAGATCATTTTCCGCACTTCTTCTTCTTCCGGTTCGTCGCCGAAGGCGAACATGACCTGACCAAGCTCCTTCACTGTGATCAGTCCGTCCTTATCCCGATCGAAGAGAACGAAGCCTTCTGTAATTTCTTGCATCAGGTCCGGCGGAGGGACGGGGATTTTGGGCAGCTTTTCGGGCATGGATTCGGCCGCCTGGGCGCACACCCCCAACCACAACGCGCCGCCAAAGAGGCCGACGGCTAAACTCACCCGGCGAACCGGTAAACCTACAAAAGAAACCAAAGCGGCCGCCCCTTTCTGCAAGAGAGAACTACACGGGCGGCAAACACACACGACCCACACAGGCTCAAGCGTTGGACCTTCAACAGAACCACTATAGGACAAAATATATGCTTTGGCTTTCGCTATAGCGTTTCCAGGTGAATCATGCCCTCGGGCTTGACCCGATGGGTGGATACCGGTTCACAGTCCGGAAACGCGTTAGAACAAAGACTTAGGGCACTTTTGTGATCCGATGAAAACCAAAAGTGCCCAGGTTTGATGAAACTAAGCGCGACGGTGTTGAGGCCTAATCCACACCGTGACACCAATCCATACCAGGGCCGGCACAATCACTGCCAAAACGTCGTCCGTCGGGTCGCCACAACGCCCTGCCGCGATATCCCAAACATGGATCACCGCGTGAAGGCCAACAAAAACGCTGGCCAACACCATCAGTGGAAAACCCTCGACGGGCCGCCAGGCCGCCCAAGCGGCCGCAAAGGCGGTCATGATATAGGCCGCCCCGATGTCTTGAACGAAATGGCCGTTATAGGCCCCCGTGTCCAATACACCCGGGGTCGTATAGAACCAGGTCTGAGAGGCAAAAAACATAAAGAGCCCGTTGCCGGCATGGGCCACCGCTAGAATCGAAAGGATAACCCTCGCCGTAAGGTTGTTGCCTCCGCCAATGCCTTCATTCACTGTCATCGCCATATGGTCCTCCCGCAGCTGGGCGGCATCGAAATTCGATGCGTCATTGCTTATGACGGCCCGAAACGGCACTTTGTGACGTGCTCGTGGAAATTTCGCGCCGCGTATCTTGCTTTTTCACCTTATTTCCGTATAACACGCCTCCTTTAGCGAGCGGTCCGGCCTGATAAGGGCATGCCGAGGCGGCTCAGAATGCACAAACAAGATCGGGCGGTGCGCGCGGTTTGGCGCCCCCCAGTAAGGAAGACGCAAAATGCCCAAACTGAAAACCAAGAGCGGCGTGAAAAAACGTTTCCGCCTGACAGCAAAAGGCAAGGTCCGGCACGCTCAAGCCGGCAAACGCCACGGCATGATCAAGAGATCCAACGACCAGATCCGCAATCTGCGGGGCACCGCCATTTTGAGCGATGCGGACGCCAAAAAGGTCAAAAAGTGGATGCCCTACGGGTAGTCCCCGTCTCGCATGGCCCGAAGCTGACAGCTAGGAGATCGAATTATGAGCCGCGCCTCTCGAAGCGTACAATCCCGCGCCCGGCGGAATAAGTTTCTGAAAGCCGCCAAAGGCTATTACGGACGGCGGAAGAATACGTATCGCAATGCCCGCCCGGCGGTAGAAAAAGCACTGCAATACGCCTATCGCGACCGCCGCACGAAAAAGCGGAATTTCCGCGCCCTATGGATCCAACGCATTAATGCCGCCGCCCGCGAGCATGGGCTGACCTACGGACGATTTATCAACGGCCTTGGTCGGGCCGGTATCGAAATCGACCGTAAAGTTCTCGCCGACCTCGCGGTCCGGGAACCCGAGGCTTTCAAAGCCTTAGTGGATAAAGCATCCGAAGCGTTGGCATAACCCGTCCTCAGGCGCTTTCCTCAAGCCAAGGAAGTTTGCCATCCTGCTTCCGGAACCGGCAGCAGCCGGTGAACCGTGGATTTGAGAAAGACCCATGTCAGATATTGACGCCCTAGAGAAGGAGCTCTTGGCCCAAATCGGTGCGGCCGAGAGTCAATCCGAGCTGGAACAGGTGCGCGTCGACGCCCTTGGTAAGAAGGGCCGCGTCAGCGCATTGATGAAAACCCTCGGCGGGATGAGCGCCGAGGAACGCAAAGTACAAGGCCCTTTGTTGAACGGCTTGAAGGACCGCGTGAACGAAGCAGTCCACACCCGCAAGGCCGCACTCGAAGAAGAGGAGCTGAACCGGCGCCTGGTGACGGAACGGATCGACGTTACCCTGCCGGTTCTCGCGCAACAAACCGGCCGCATTCACCCCATCAGCCAAACCATCGATGAGCTGTGCGCGATCTTTGCAGATCTCGGTTTTTCCGTTGCCGAAGGCCCTGACATCGAAACCGATGAAATGAACTTCTCGGCGCTGAACATTCCTCCAGAGCATCCCGCCCGGCAGATGCACGACACATTCTATTTGGAAGCGAAGGAAGACGGCTCGCGGGACGTCTTGCGCACCCATACAAGTCCTGTCCAAATCCGCACCATGTTGACGGAAGAACCGCCTCATCGGGTCATCGCGCCCGGGCGCGTCTACCGGTGCGATTCCGACCAAACCCATACCCCCATGTTCCACCAAGTCGAAGGCTTGGTGATCGACCGGGAAACCCATATGGGGCACCTCAAATGGGTGCTGGAGGAATTCTGCAAAGCCTTCTTCGAGCTGGATTCGATCAGCATGCGGTTTCGCCCGTCCCACTTCCCTTTCACGGAACCCTCTATGGAAGTGGATATTCGCTGCCGCCGGGACGGCGGACAAATCGTATTGGGCGAAGGGGATGACTGGCTTGAGATTCTCGGGTGCGGCATGGTGCATCCCAAAGTGCTGCAATATGTCGGCCTCGACCCGGATGTCTTTCAGGGCTTCGCCTTTGGCGTGGGCATCGACCGTATGGCCATGCTGAAGTATGGCATTCCCGATCTGCGCGCCTTCTTCGCAGCCGATCTGCGCTGGCTCAAACATTACGGCTTCCCGTCGCTCGACATTCCCAGCCTTGCGGGAGGGCTCAGCCGATGAAATTTACGCTCACCTGGCTCAAGGAACATCTGGACACGGATGCTTCGCTGAATGAGATTGGCGATACCCTGAATGCGCTCGGTCTTGAGGTGGAATCGATCGAGAACCTGACCGAGACGCTTGCGCCCTTCAAGGTTGCCCACGTGATTTCCGCTGAAAAACATCCGAATGCGGACAAACTGCGCGTGTGCCAGGTCGATACAGGGACCGAAAAGGTACAGGTCGTTTGCGGGGCGCCCAACGCCCGCACCGGCATGAAAGGGGTTTTCGCCCCCAGCGGCGTGACCGTTCCCGGCACGGGTTTGCTGCTCAAACCCACCGAGATTCGCGGCGTCAGTTCCAACGGCATGCTGGTCTCGGAACGGGAAATGGGATTGTCCGACGAGCATGAAGGCATCATTGAGTTGCCGGACTCCGCCGTTGTCGGCACACCCATGGCGGAGGTGATGGGACTGAACGATCCGGTCATCGAGATTGCGATCACACCGAACCGGCCGGACTGCCTGGGCGTGCGTGGCGTGGCCCGGGACCTGGCGGCCCGTGGACAGGGTACGCTGAAGCCTGACCCTCTCTCTCCGACTGCCGGCGCATTCCCCTGCCCCATAAAGATTTGGCTGGATTTCCCCGGTGACGGCCCGGATCCCTGTTCCAAATTCGCGGGACGCTCGGTGCGCGGCGTAAAAAACGGCCCAAGTCCCGATTGGCTGCAACGGCGGTTGCGCGCCATCGGTCTGCGGCCGATTTCGACGCTGGTGGACATCACCAATTTGATCACCTTTGACCGCGGCCGGCCGCTGCACGTCTATGATGCGGACAAGCTGTCCGGCAATATCGGCGCACGCCTTGGACGGAAAGGCGAAAAGATAGCGGCGTTGGACGGCAATGAATACGAGGTCGACCAGCAGGTCTGCGTCATCGCCGACGAAAAGGGCGCCTTGGGTATCGGCGGTGTGATCGGTGGCGAGCCGAGTGGCGTGACCGAGGCGACGACAAACGTTTTCATCGAAAGCGCCTATTTCGACCCGATCAACATTGCGGCGACGGGGCGCCGACTCGGCATCGAATCCGATGCCCGCTATCGCTTCGAACGCGGTGTCGATTCCGATTTCGTCGACTCCGGGCTGGAATTGGCAACTCAACTCATCATGGATCTGTGCGGCGGCGAGCCGAGCGAGGTGGAAATCGCAGGGTCCGGCCCCGCCAAAAGCGATCCGGTTGCCTTCGACCCGGGCCTGATCAAGCGGCTCACGGGGCTTAAAATCGCCCCCGACGACACCCGAAAAATTCTTGAGAAGCTAGGCTTTCATACAGACGATAGCTCTAACGGCGGGCCATGGCAGGTCTCTGCACCGGGCTGGCGGCCCGATATCGACGGCGCCGCCGACTTGGTCGAGGAGGTTGTACGTGTGCATGGGCTCGACAATTTGCCGTCGACGCCGCTGCCGCGGCTTTATGGCGTCGCCAAACCGATTTTGACGTTGCGCCAAAGGCGGCTCGCCATAGGCCGCCGGACATTGGCGACACGCGGATTGGTCGAAGCGGTGACCTGGTCATTCATCTCGGATGGCGCGGCAGACCATTTCGGTGGCGGCAACCAAAAGGTAACGCTTGCCAATCCGATATCTTCGGAAATGAACGTGATGCGGCCGAGCCTTCTGCCCGGCCTTATGGAAGCGGCACGCCACAATGCAGATCGCGGTTTTGCAGACACGGCCCTGTTCGAGACCGGCCCCCAATATGCAGGCGACCGGCCGGAAGATCAGGCGACGGTGATCACCGGCATTCGCTGCGGACATACGGCCCCTAGACATTGGCAAGGGACCCGGCAGCCGGTCGATGCGTTTGATGCAAAAGCTGATGCGCTGGCCGTTTTGCAAGCGGTGGGGGGACCGGCCGAGAGCGCACAAGTGTTGGCGTCGGCCCCGGCCTGGTACCACCCGGGCCGCTCGGGCACCATTTGTCTCGGGCCAAAAAAGCCTCTGGCCTATTTCGGCGAACTTCACCCGCGCGTCGTGCGCGAAATGGATCTGTCGGGCCCTGTGGTTGGGTTCGAAATTTTGCTGGAAGAAGTACCGGAACCCCGCTCCAAGGGCGGCAAAGGACGCGGCCCCCTCAATGCCTCGGACCTGCAGGCCGTGGAACGCGACTTCTCGTTCGAGGTGGACACCGACGTTTCGGCGGAATCGCTCGTCCGGGCGGCCAAAGGGGCGGACAAGAAAACGATCACCGCCGTGACGGTCTTTGACGTTTTCGAAGGCGAGAAAATCGGAGAGGGTAAAAAATCCATCTCACTGTCGGTCCACTTGCAACCCATCGACAAGACGTTCACCGACGACGAAATCGAGGCTATCGCCCAAAAAGTGGTGGCTTCCGTCGAAAAGGCAAGCGGTGGCAAGCTGCGCGGCTGAAGCGGCCCCACCTTCTGCCGAATTGGATAAATCTTTAGGCGAATTAAATCTTTAGCTTTCCGTTCACGGCTCCTTCCTATGCTGCTGATTAGGTAGCAGAGACAGATGGAGGGGCACCATGCGTACTCTACGCTTCATGGCGCTTATATGCGCCGGCGCTGTGGCGGCTTGCGCCGGGCCGGCGTTCAATCGCGATACGTCGGTTCAGCTGAACGCCACGCCCGAAACGGCACAGTGCGATGTGGAACAGAACGGCAAGCTAGTCGCGACAAGCTTATCGGGTTCCACAACGGTGCGCGTGCAAGATGCGGACGCGCCTCTCGCCATAAGTTGCTCCGCCCCCGGCTTCGAAACGCTAAGCACCGAAGTGGTCGCAGCCGCGTTCCAAAGCGCCGCCAAAGGGGCAGGAGATGCCGCTCAAATCCGGCTCACGCTAAAGCCTGTCGATGCGGATGCTACGACCCAAGTGGACTGCTCCATTGCCGGACTGTCTTTGAAGATGTCGGCACGCGATTGCCAAAAACTGGCCGGTGCCACCGTCATTCGATACTACGAAGTACCTCTCGTTCAATCGGCATCGCTGGAGTGGAGCGGCGTGATGCCACCGAATTGGCGTGCGACGGGAAAACCGCTTTCTTTGATTGAACAGGCCCAATAAGCCGACAATACAAAAGGCCGCATGGTCCGTCACCGGCCATGCAATCCCGTGCTATGGTTGGCGGGGTCCGGACTGCGTTTGGTAGAGAGAGCCCAACACGCCCGTCCAGAAACCGCTGCTCAGGCTGAGGCCCACCAAAAATCCAATGACCGTTGGCCACAACATCAAGACTTGGTGAGCATCGTTTAGCCACAAAGAAACCCGGATGTCCGTGGTCAAGAGCTCCGGATACAGATAGTAGGTGACAAAAATTCCGGCGGTCATTGGCACCGCAAGCAACATCATTACGACAGGCACTGCAAAACAAAAGGCACCGCTGAGCTGCCAGAACATACCTCGCGTTCGCCGCCAGGCGCTGAACACGCTGAGCCGGCGCTGGTGCACCACATACGGCACCAGGAAGAGCAAGCGGATCAGTGAATAGCCGAACGCTCCAAGAGCAACCAACGCAAGCGCCCATGCCCATGGCGCATTGATGGCAAAGCCGGATTGCACGCCCTGGCCAATTTGTGTCAGAGCGGTCATCAGATTAACGGGCAAGGGCACTTCGACGCTATTGCTTGCCATGAGCGCCGGCGTGACCACGGCAAGCACCGACGGCGCTGCGGCCAACAAAAGGAACGGTACGACAATCAGCACCACGAAGGCAGCCATCAATCGCAGTTTCATCATATTACCGGCGGCAAGCCCCCAGCTCGCACCGCCCTCTTCCCCGAAATACCGATGGAACAAACCGCCCCACAACGACGTCCAGGCCCACAACATGGCGCCGATCAACACGGCATGGCGCGCCCAATCGACCGGGGAAAACTGCTCCGGCACCACGAGCAAATAGGGAACTTGATGCCAGGCATAGGCCAAATGGCAGGCAAGCAATGTCAGAAGTGGAAGGAACGCGATCCGAAGAACGGTCAGCGGCTGCACGAGCACAAATCGAAATCCATAACCCAAAGCACTAAAAACGGAGATCGGGGATTGTCGGTCTGCGGATTCGTGGGGCTCAAGATGGGGCGGGCGTCCCAAGCTGGCCTTCGGTTGGCGGGCTGCCGCCAAGAACGGCCCCCCGCGAGATGCATGAGCGTCCACCCATTGCATGATACGCATGACTCACACCCACTTACGCAATACTAAGTCCGGTCATACAGCCGGCGGCCTTTGGCCTTCAGATCATAGTACGGAAAAAGGGGCGCTCTGTCTCCTGCCTTGATGAGAACGGCCGATCGTGGCCATTCAGGTTCAACTTGGCGATCCGTCAACTGGGTGATAAAAGCCGCGCACCATGACACCACTAAAGAACATCCGTAATTTCTCGATCGTCGCACATATTGACCACGGCAAATCTACCCTTGCCGACCGCCTGATCCAGACCTGCGGTGGCCTCAGCGACCGCGAAATGAAGGAACAAGTGCTGGATTCCATGGAATTGGAGCGCGAACGGGGGATTACCATTAAGGCTCAAACCGTGCGGCTGAGCTATCAGGCCGAGGATGGCGAGACCTATGTGTTGAACCTGATGGACACGCCGGGCCATGTAGACTTCACCTATGAGGTCAGCCGGTGCCTGGCTGCCTGCGAAGGCTCCCTATTGGTGGTGGACGCGAGCCAAGGGGTCGAAGCTCAGACCCTGGCCAATGTGTACCAATCCATCGAAAACGACCATGAGATCGTCCCGGTTCTCAACAAGATCGACTTGCCCGCCGCCGAACCCGACCGGGTTCGAGCGCAAATCGAGGATGTCATCGGCCTCGACGCAACAGACGCGCTCGAGATCTCGGCGAAAACGGGCGTCGGCATCTCGGAAACGCTGGAAGCCATCGTCCAGCGCCTGCCGCCGCCTCCGGGCGGCAATCCCGACGATCCGCTGAAAGCCCTGTTGGTCGACAGTTGGTACGACGTTTATTTGGGCGTTGTGGTGCTGGTGCGCGTCATCGACGGCACGCTCAAGAAAGGACAACGGATCAAAATGCTGGCCACTGACGCCACCTATGGCGTTGACCGGGTCGGCGTTTTTACACCCAAACGCGAAGAAGTGGCGGCATTGGGTCCAGGGGAAATCGGATTTCTTACCGCAAGCATTAAAGAGGTGGCCGACACGCGCGTGGGCGACACAATTGTCGACGAGAAATCGCCGATCACCGACCCCCTGCCCGGCTTTAAGCCGGTTCAGCCGGTCGTCTTCTGCGGCTTCTTCCCCGTGGATGCCGCCGATTTCGAAACCATGCGCGAGGCCATGGCCAAGCTGCGGCTGAACGATGCGAGCTTTCAATACGAGATGGAAACCAGCGCGGCACTGGGGTTCGGGTTTCGCTGCGGCTTCCTCGGGCTGCTCCATTTGGAGATCATCCGGGAACGGATCGAACGCGAATTCAATATCGATATCATCACCACCGCCCCGTCGGTGATTTACCAGTTGCATCTGACGGATGGCGAACAAATCGAGCTTCACAATCCGGTCGACATGCCGGACCCGGTTAAGATTGCGTCGATAGAGGAACCGTGGATCAAGGCCACCATCCTGGTCCCGGATGAGTTCCTGGGCGCGGTCTTAAAGCTGTGCGAAGACCGCCGCGGCTCGCAAATTGACCTGACCTATGCGGGCAGCCGCGCCATGGCAACCTACCGCTTGCCGCTCAATGAAGTGGTGTTCGACTTCTATGACCGCATCAAATCCGTGACCCGCGGATATGCCAGTTTCGATTATCAACTGGACGGCTATGAAACCGGTAAGCTGGTGAAGATGTCGATCTTGGTCAACAGCGAACCGGTCGATGCCCTGTCAGTGATTGTGCATGAAGAGCGCGCAGAAGCGCGCGGCCGGGCCATGTGCGAAAAGCTCAAAGATTTGATCCCGCGGCACCTGTTTCAAATCCCCATCCAGGCCGCCATCGGAGGCCGCATTATCGCCCGCGAAAACGTCAAGGCCCTGCGCAAAGACGTCACCGCAAAGTGCTATGGCGGCGACATCACGCGGAAGCGCAAGCTGCTGGAAAAGCAGAAAGAGGGGAAAAAGAAGATGCGGCAGTTCGGCAAGGTGGAAATTCCGCAGCAGGCCTTCATCGCCGCCCTCAAAATGGACGACGACTAGAACGTGTCGGCTCCCTCCAAATCGGTCTAAGCGCGCGCCGCTATCGTCGGCGGGCCACGGAAATCGCCAGCAAAACAGCCCCAAGGCCGGCCGCCACCGGAATGCCCGGCAAGCGTAAGAACCAGATGACGCCAGGGTCCCAAAGGCCGGGCCACAGATAGCGTTGAACGAATGCCTGGGCCCCGTTCAGGCTACTCGGACTGAAGGCGTACCACCATTCGCCGAACGAGCGCATGCGAAAGGATGCGCCGTCCGCGAACGACGCAATGCTTTCGCTGACAAACATCAAGGCTGCCAGAACAAAAAACAAAACCGCTAACGAGCGGAGCACTGTCATGCCGTTCCCCACAACTGGCCGGTTGCCACGCAAAACTGCGCGGAGACCGGCGGGCCGTTTAATGGCCCGCCAGTTTCCGTCAACAATTAAGCCGAATTGTGGTTACGCGGGCGTTAATCCCGACGGCGGAAAAGCACCGCGAGTATGAGCCCCACAATCCCGACCGATGCCCAGGACGGTGCATTCATCAGCGTTTGCATGCCCGGATTTTGTACGGACTCCGGCACGCTTGAGACCCAACCGGCCCCTGTCCCCTCTCCCAGGAACAAGTCGACAGCGCTGGAAAGCGAGGTCGCCGTGAAGTCTCCCCCGGCTTTCAGCCAGTTAATGGCGTCATGCCCTAAAAACATCAGCGCCGCTGCGATCAGCAACAGGCTGACAATTCTGAATATGATCATGTTTCGAAGGCCCCCAAGACCCTTCTGATTACAAGAATCGGCAGAAATCTGCCGCGCTTACTCCGACGAGCGCTGAATACGCCCGCCGTTAAGTGAAACGTTAATATCTCCGAGAGGGGGCGACAAGCGAAGTCGGCATACGGCGAAACCATGGGAGACGAGACGCGCATGACTGTGTTATCCCAGCAACACGCTCATTTTTGGTTAATAGGAGCATGCGCATATGTGGGGGATTGAATGACGGGGCGGCGCGTATATAGTGCGCGACTTCCGGCGCTGCCGGATCCCGCTGAGGAGAGGTGGCCGAGTGGCTGAAGGCGCACGCCTGGAACGCGTGTATACGGGCAACCGTATCGAGGGTTCGAATCCCTCTCTCTCCGCCACCGTCCTTTGTGAAATTCTCTCTGCGGGTTAGCTACTCGCGCAAGCCATTGAAACTTAGGCTGCTTTCCGAAGAAACCTCGAATAGCCAAACGCCATTTTCGCCCTATTTGGGCGCAATTCCCCAATACCTGCAAACTGTCTCTCTGCTGCGTCAAAACTCGGTTCGGTTTCGCGTATGCGCCTTCGTTTGTTTTCCCTGCTAGCAGGGAATTTGCAGGGAAATTTCGGATTTCGCGCCTGTAAATTCGCGTCGTGGACGCGCTGTCCGCCGGCCGAAATCAGAAGCGCCCAAATCTGAGATCGCGACGTCAAAAAAAGTCAGAGAAATGTGGAGGGGACCGCCTTCAAAAGACGGTCGACAGGTGCCTTCCAAGCACGCACGGATGTGAAATTAATTTCACGGAACGGGCTCGTTCAGTATAGGTAGACAATGATGAGAGTTATTGAATTCTGCGGTGACGACAGACGCGGTGAGCTACCTAGGTTGCACACTCGTCAGCGGCTAGGCGTTGCACGTCGCGCAAGATAGACTTCAGCAAGATGGTATCAAGCGAGTCCTCTGGGATCGATTCGATGCTTGGATACTCAATCTCACTAAAACGTATCAGCTTGCCAGAAAGGTCGGCGAATGACTTAGACGGCGTGGCCGCGATCCGCAAATCGACTTCGTTGAGCTTCCGCATTATCAGATCCCGCTCCAACGAACCTTCTTCCGTTCCCCCGCACTCCAACTGTGCCAGTAACCATTTCCGCTCAAAAAACAACTCGTCTAAGGGATTCGCCAAATCACTAAGTCCGATTTCACGCCAAGCTTTCTCGCAAGCGTCCCTCAGTGACGCTTCGTTCTCCGATGAAGTCAACCGTTTGTCTGGTCCGTTCTCTTTGCTGCCGTCAGTGTATTCATACTTGCTCTGCTGAGCTTCTACCGGATGCGTAGAGTAGCCATGTCGACTGGTTTCAACTGAAAACTGCGGTTACCATAAGTTGTCTAATGTCGATCAGAGACCGATTCCAAAGAACACTTAGATACTTGAGAATGCCGGGAGCAAGCGGTGTCAAAGCGATTGCAGCAGAAACTGGTCCTCACTGACAGCGAGATTGGACTTATCAAGGGATTAATTGCGCATACTGAATTCAACGATCAGATGATCGTAGCAGTTTTCAGTCATGTCTCACGCACGATCAATCATCGCGAAATCGGTTACTTCAGAGACGCTGACAATCCGAAGTATGCTGATAAACCAACAGCCACAAAGACAGACGTAGACAACTTTCTGGCACGCTATGGGCGCTTCGAGCGGGTTGCAAAACAACTCGGCATGCTTCCCCAAGAAGCTCACTTCCAACTCGTGCAGAAAGCTGGCGAGGCCATGAAAAGTGCCGTCGCCACATTCAATAATCCAACCATTAAGTGGAAGTCGGAGATCTTTATAGTTAATGCGATTATCGCGTGGACATACCTGATGCACGCTTACTATCGCACAAAGGAAATCGATTACCGCTACAAGAGAGGCAAAGAACTTGTCCTGACAGATGACGGTAGGCCAAAACACTGGGAACTGACCAAGTGTCTAAACGCACACGAATGTCCTTTGCCTAAGGCTGTGAAAACGAATCTCCATTATCTTATCGCTGTGCGGAATGAGATAGAACATCGCCTTTCTGACAACGTCGATCGGTTTCTAGAGCCGAAGCTTCAAGCCTGTGCTCTAAACTTCGACTACTGGATGTGTGAATGGTTCGGTAGTGCCTGCTCAATAGCAGAAGATTTAGCTTTCGCCATTCAGTTTGCCGAGATTTCTCTAAGAGATCTCAGAGATGTTGTCGGGGATAAAGGGCTACCCGACGTCATCCATGCGGTCAATCAGCTAATAGAGAGCGAGATGACGGAGGAAGAATACAACGATCCTCGGTATTCCTATCGAGTGTTCATAGTCCCCAAAACAGTTAATAACCCCAGGAAGGCCGATCAGGCGGTCACTTACGCTACAGAAGGCTCTGCTATTGAGATGGCGGTTAGAGAGGTAGAGCGTCCAAAATATACTGCCACTCAAATCGTAGAGCAGATGAAATCTGAGGGCTTCACTGACTTCTCCCTCTACGGAAAGAATGGATTTGTCGATACCTGGAAAGGCATAGACGGAAAGAACCCAAGCCTTGGACTTGGAGTAATGATTGCCGGGGTTTGGTACTGGTACGACAAGATGGTTGGAGAGGTCCGCGCAATTCTCAGTAAGCGACAGCAGCCAGCAGTAGACGTCGACCGTCAAAACGACTAAGTCGCCGCGGGTTGGCAGTAAGGCACTGAATCCATGCGCTTACTCAACCTGCTTCTACACAAAGGCCAGCTGCGCCTCGATGAGCTTCGACATATTCTCGGGACTCTCCTCACCTGAAAAGAACATCATAAGTGGAAAATTGCAGTTCTAACCGATCGACTTTTTGGGAGGAAGATCTATGCAAACATCCGAAAGGAGCCCATGCTCAAAAGTTCGCTCTCCCCGGAGGCCGAACTTTCTGCTTTCTGCAAATTAAGTGGCTAAGTAGGTATTGGTGCACAAGAGGACACTAGCCGCAGCAGACGAACTTCACCGATCTCGGTGATTTCTCGTGACGATCCTCCGAAGACGCGGGCTGAGCCAGTGTTTCGCAGACCGACCATCCCAGTTCTTCTCAGCCTGCTGACACCAATCAGTGACGTATCGGCAAAGCGCTTGTTCGTCTTCGAATCTCTTCGCCTTCCGAAGCAGGATCACTGCTCGTTCGAAAGGAAATGGGAGTATGTCACCATCGGCCATGAGCCGCTGACAGAGCGCATACTGGAATTCCAGGTCATGCTTGCGAGCGACCATTTCGTCTATACCGGCTTGAGTGAGTTGACGAACGCCACCTATCGATTGTTCGATATCTGCCAGGCGCACCATATTGTTCCCAGCGCTATCCTTTCTAACGTCAAATTGAATAGCTGAGCCTGAAGCGTCAGGCTTGCTTGGCACATCCTTCTTCCTACTGAACAGGGTCAAGAACTTCATTGCGACACCGGAAAGTCTATCGGATGGATTGTTGTCCCGCCCAGCGATTCGAACGCCTTCTGCCGGCAGGAGAATGCAATGATCTGCACGTTGGCAGCGACGACATTGATTGCGTCAAACAGTTTCTGGATACGTTCATCATCCGAATAGACAAGCGCATCATCAATAACAATCGGAATGTGGCGTCCCTTACCCGCCATAACCTGGGCGAAACCAAGCCGCGTCAACACGGCGATCTGTTCACGCGTGCCGCCGGAAAGGCGCTTTATATTTTCGCGTGCTCCGTTTCGTTCGAGCACTTCCGGGCCCAGACTGTCGTCATAGGCAAGCGACGCATTGCCAAGGACCAGCGAAAGTAAGGGGTCGACGGCGTGGCGTACCGGCGCGAAGAATTTGCTTCGCCGGTTTATGCGTGCCTTTGAGAGTTCGTCCACAAGTAGAAGAAGTGCGTCTCGCTCGTCTTCAAATAAAGAAACGCTTTCCTGCCATCTAACGATCTCAGTTTCGACGGCAGCGAGTTTCTCGGCCGATCCCTCCTGACCTGCCTGAGCTAGCCTCCCGCGCAATTCGCCTTCCTCCTTTGATAAGCGGATCCGATCGCTTGAACGATTCTGAGAAGCCGTCTCTAGTCGTCCCACACGCGCCCGTGCTCCCTCAAGTGAGGGACGGTCACGTTCTGCTTCGTCAACCCTATCCTGAGCTTCCCGCCAGCGACGCCGAGCTTCGGCGATCGCTTCGTTTAGCTTAGCTCTACGATCCTCACATTCAGTATCCTGTTCCAAGGCGACATCCAGTTCTTCGAGCTGGTGATCGAGACCTTCGATCTGCGTCTCAAAAATCACAAGCTGCTGTCGCTGGTTGGATAGCCCTTCTGCCGCCGCATCACGTTCAGATTCGATGCGCGCTAGTGCCTGTTCTGCGATTTCAGCTGCTCCCTCGAGAGTATCGGAGTCTTCTGACACCACTTCCTCTTCATCAGCATCAGGTAGAGCCGCCAACTCGTTCTCGAGCGCTATGATGCCCTGTGGTGCGAACTCATTGAGATCGGTTGTCAGTCTTTCGACCGCGTCGCGCGCCACGTTGCGCTCCTCATGGAGTTGTCGAGCAGCATTGATATTATTGGCGCCGCACGGCTCAAGCAGGTCGCGGAGTGCCTTCTTCGCCTTGTCGAGCTTTTCTTCGGTACCCTGAGTGTCCGGTGTCTCGATTGAAAGCTCAAGGTCCTGATAGCTCAACTTCGAATGGCCAGAGAGTCTGACCAGCCTACTGTCACCTATTGTCTCGCCATTCAGCAAGACCGGTGCGCCCGACTTTTCAACGGTCAATGTCGGACGAGTGGCTCGCGCCTGAGCTTCAAATTCCAAGATGTCGTCGTTGGCCTGTTCGAGTAGGGACAATTCTGGCAGTTCGGCGGCAGCCGTCATTTCAGCGGTCTTTAGTTGCGATACAATACCCTCTACGCGCTCCAAGACCTTTTCGAGCGACTTTCGTTGCTGAAAACCCTGGCGGCGCTTCTCTGCAGCCAGCGCCGTCTGATGAGCTTTTCTGGCGTGCTTTAACGTTGCCGTAGCATTGTCGGCTTTTTCCCGGAGCGCCGCTAATGACAGCTCACATTCCCTAATATCAGCTTGAGTGCGCGCGGAGAGGGATCGTATTCCGGATATTCTCCGGCGCAGCGCTACAGCTCGATCTAAGTCCGCGGTGAACCGAGCAAGCTCGCCCTCGGCGGATTTTAGATTCGCCTTAAGGGCACTCGCCTCCGATTTCAAGCCACGAATTCTTTCCGAAGCACTTTTCGCAACCTCCAGTTCCTTGCGTGCCTCTGCGAGGTCCCGCGCAAGCTTGCTATCGTCCTCGGTAGTCAGTTTCTCCAGTTGAGAGCAGACACCAACGAGTTTTTCGCGGTCCGATTCCGACTGACGCACTGACGCTGCAAGATCGGTTTGCTCTTGTTCAAGCTCTGCCAGTCTGCTTATAGCTTCTTTGAACGCGCCTTTCGGCGTCGTCCTGGCGGTGCTGACGATTTCACCCAGTCGCTTCCCTGCGCGATCTAACACTCTCGCCGCTCGTTGGCCGCCCATGACCGTATCGACTTCACCTTCAAGTACGGAAAAGAGGGCTTCGCCCGCGCTACCTTCAGGTTTGGGCTGTAGGAAAGGAGCACCTTGTCTTATCCAGAGCATCCCTGAAGGACCATCGTCGGGGTTGTCGCTTCCGATCAACCGTGTGATCCAGTCTTCAGCGTCGCGCTTTTCCGACAAGCGTTCTCCTGTGAGGGCGTCGGTTACTACAACTGACGCAGCTGACAGATATTGTTTTGATATTCGGTAGACCCGCCCATCGACTTCGAGATCGAGCTCGATGAACGGAGCGCCTGCTCCCCGGTCATGGCGAAGTTCTTTCAATGCCGATTTGGCACTTGAGTGCTTTTCGAAGAGTACTGTCTGCAACGCTGTGAAGAGCGTGGACTTTCCAGCTTCGTTACGTTCGCGGATGACATTGAGACCATCTGACAGTCCCTCCAGTGCGCACCCTAGCTCTCCAAAAGGCCCTACATTCCGAACACGAAGCGCGCGAATTTTCATGGCCGATGCTTACCCGGCCGCAAAGGCTGCGAGGTAGTCCAGCGCTCTTCGCGCCGTCGCACGTTCGTCCTTGGATAGAGAAATGTCTTCCATCTTGGCGAGGATATTTGCCGCAGCGTCCCGAAGAGTGCCCTCACGGTCGATCTCATCAAGCGCGTCCGCATCAGCAAGGCAGAGAAGAGCGTCTGCCTTCAGGCGCAGGTGAGCGAGGCTCTGCCGTTCCTGCTCCAGGAAAGACAGGAACCGCATCCGCTCGTCGAGACGCAACGCGCCGTACAGTTCAAGCCGGCTTAGGTGCCGATGCCTCGGACCATGCGCATCGAACAGCTCCGTGACCTCGGCACAAAGGTCGATACCATCCCGGCAGTCTAGTCGGTCGCGTGTCCATGTATAGCTTGCGGTTCGGACAGGTTTCACTACGGGGGCGGCGCCAGCTTTCAGTTCGACGACTAGCACTGAACCCGGATCGTTGCTGGGGAAGCGATCAGGCTCTGGTGTGCCAGCATACCATGTATACTGATCGACCTGTTGCAAACCATGCCAATCACCCAAAGCGAGATAATCGAGGCCCGCTTCTATGGCGCGATTTTCGGCGATTGCTGCTGACTGTGGCGATTGATCGAAGAATCCACACGTTCCGCCGTGCGCAAGGCCAATTCTCAGCATATCAGATCGCGTGCTGACGGAAGCAAATCCGGCAGTAAGGTCTCGGCCGGGTGCTTTCGAGGTCCATGGCGCGGGCAAAAGCGTTGCATGGTCCGTTATCTCAATTGGCGTTGAATCCATCAGAGGGCGCACGTTCGCGGGCAACCCCATCAATTTCAGGCGATCCCAAAGTCCATACGGTTCTGAAGGGTCATGGTTTCCGGGCAGAAGCCACCAGGTGAGTGTATCGGCGTCTCGCATCAGGTCTAGTGGCTGGCGCAGTAGCCTGTCAGAAGGCGAAGCAGTGTCCCAAACATCGCCAGCGACGAGAACATGCTCGACGTCCTCGGCATGGGCGGCATTCGCAATTCGCTCAATGATGCCAAGCCTTGCACTTGATAGCTGGGCAGCCAGCTCAGGCTCAAACTGAGCGAAAGGCCGGCCAAGCTGCCAATCGGCAGTATGAATGAAACGAAACGGCACAAACAATCACAGAGTTTTTTGTTTGCAATCGAAAGCTGTATAATACGAATCTTACCAGACATCATAAATAAGTCAGCTAGTTTTCGGCCTATCGACCGGCTTCAACAACTTATATAACAAAGTAGTCATACGAACTTGGAGAAATCGTATGGAATTCGCCGCCCTCGACGTAGAAACCGCCAACGCAGATTTGGCTTCAATCTGTCAAGTCGGGATTGCGCGTTTCGCCAACGGTCATATTGTCGACGAGTGGGTTACACTTGTTGATCCCCAGTCGCATTTCGACATGATGAATGTCAGCATCCACGGCATCGAAGAGAGCGACGTTGAGGGCGCTCCCACATTTTCCGAACTAGTCGGCGACTTGGCGAAACGTCTAAAAGCACCGGCGGTCGTAACGCATACTCATTTCGACCGGGTCGCGATGTATCAAGCCTGTTCAAAAGCAGGCCATCCAGCATTCGATTGCAAGTGGTTGGATTCAGCGCGCGTGGCGCGCCGAACTTGGGATGAATTCTCCCGTTCAGGATACGGCCTCGCCAACATTTGCAGGAAGATCGGCTATTCCTTCCAACATCACAACGCCTTGGAGGACGCCAAAGCGGCCGGTCAAATTATTCTTGCTGCCTCCGCTGAAACAGGCCTCAATATTGAAGGCTGGTTGCGACGAGTTGTTCAACCAATTGACGGGAATGCGCCCGACGGTACCCAGAGCGTGAAACGCGAAGGCGATGCTGACGGACCAATGTTTGGGGAACACATTGTGTTTACTGGCGCGCTTAGCATACCCCGGCAAAAAGCGGCAAACTTGGCCGCAAAAGTTGGCTGCACCATGACGCCGGGCGTCACCAAGAAGACAACGATATTGTGTGTTGGCGATCAGGACGTGTCGCGCCTAGCTGGCGAAACCAAAAGCTCAAAACATCGAAAGGCAGAAAAACTCATTGAAGCTGGCCAACCGATCACGATTATCCGCGAAACCGACTTTGTGGAAATGGTCAGTATATTGCAGAGTTAAGGGCCCAACCATCACCAGCCTGCGTTTAAATGCGAATGTCGCTCGAAGGGGGGCAGGCGGTTCGTTTCCCGCCTCGATCAAATCGCCCGCCATCGGACTTGACGCATAGCGACCAAGATTTGTATAAGCGAATCACATAATCGATTCGATACGACTGAGCCATGGAGGGCGTTAGGGTCGTCGATCGGGGTTCCTTGAGGGAACCACGTTTCGACACCGGCTCTCCGGCCAGAAACGACTCCCTCAAAAATCCAGATCGACGCTTTGACGCCCGGCTCTTTTCAACGGCGGCCGAGATGCACAAAAAGCGATCTGCATTCAAATCAAATTCCGACCTTACCAAAGAGTTGGCTGCAACGCAGGGTAAAAAGCGCCGCTCGCGGAAGCGCGGGCTTAA
Source organism: Alphaproteobacteria bacterium (assembly GCA_028279895.1). GTDB lineage: Bacteria > Pseudomonadota > Alphaproteobacteria > JANQMY01 > JANQMY01 > JANQMY01. Next base: position 39,801 of record JANQMY010000071.1, on the reverse strand, counting down.
GGCTGATCATGCACCGCGACGCAACGACCTCCAGCCGGAGCCTCGTCTTGAGCGCCGTTTCATCGACCAATTAACCGCAATCGGAAACACGGTCCGCAAATCGGAAGAAACACACTTACAAACGGTGGAGCACAGCATCGCGACGTTCGGAGGTGTTGTCCCGCCAATAGTTTCCGAAGATGGGGAAGTCATCGATGGACACATCCGGCTTCAAGCCGCGCAACGACTAGGGCTAACAGAAATTTGGTGCATCGTCGTAGATCACCTTCCGAACGATGAACTCAGAAAGCTCCGACTTTCGCTCAATCGCATTCAGGAACAGGGTGAATGGGATCTGGAGGGTTTGAAGGCCGAACTTGAAACCTTCATTGACCAAGAGGTTATCCTAGACATCCCTGGCTTCGAGACCGAAGAGCTCGAGGTCATCATCAATTCAGGCGAAGTTGTCTTCGACGAAGCCGCAAACGCGCTTCCGGCAGAAATACCCGATCAGCCAGTCGTCTCACGAATCGGCGACCTCTTCACTCTCGGCGATCACATCCTTATGTGCGCCGACGCCGGCGATCCAAAGTCCTACAAGCACCTTCCGAAAGACCTGTTCGCGCGGATCGTCTTCACCGACCCACCCTACAACGTGCGGATCAACGGATTTGTGGGCGGTAAGGGCAAGGTCAAACACGCGGATTTTCAGCAGGGTTCAGGCGAGCTCACGCGCGATCAATTCAAAGCCTTCCTCCAAAACTACCTGACATGTGCATCGGACCACGTGATGGACGGTGGCCTCATCTACAACTTCATCGACGGCCGACATGTGGACCTCAGCATCCAGGCTGGCTGCGAGGCGGGCTTGGATTACATCAACCTGATTGTCTGGGTCAAGTCAAATGGCGGCATGGGAAGCCTCTACCGATCCGCCCACGAACTTGTCTGCCTCTTCAAAAAGGGCAAAGTGCCTTACCTCAACAATGTTCAGCTGGGCAAGTTCGGACGAGACCGGACCAATGTGTGGCAGTATCCAGGCGTCACATCGCGCGGATCGACAGCGCAACAGGCGCACGCGAGCCACCCCACCCCAAAACCTGTGGAGCTTGTAGAGGACGCCATCCTGGACGTCACGGATCGCGGCGACATCGTTCTCGATCCTTTCCTGGGGTCTGGCACCACGCTCATTGCGGCTGAGAAGACTAGGCGCGTCTGTTACGGCCTGGAGCTTGATCCCAAATATGTCGATGTGAGCATCCGCCGATGGCAGGGTTTCACAGGGCACGACGCCATCCACAAGGAAACCGGCCTCACATTCGAACAATTGCGGATCGAACGCAGCGGCGGCGAATCGCAGGCCGACCCGCCGCAGGATCGTCCAGACCGCCCCGACGACGACACGCAGGGCGAATTGTTTTCCGACGCCGATTCTGATCGCTCACCCGCGACACAGGAGAGTTTCTGATGCCCAGCAAGAAACCCAATCCGAAGCCCAAAAACAAGGTCGACTTGGGAGGCGCCTACGACGTTGGCTACAGCAAACCGCCCGAGCACACCCAATGGCCGAAGGGAACCAGCGGCAACAGCAAGGGCAAGAAGAAAGGGTCGAAAGCCCTGAAGACGATCGTTGAGGAAGAAGCCAACGGCAAGATCGTTGTTAAGGAAAATGGTCTGTCTACGGAAATTACTAAACTCGAGGCGATTGTTAAACAGCTCGGCGCGAGAGCCATAAAGGGAAACGACAAAGCCACTTCTATCATCTTGGATCTCGTCAAGGAATATCTGACCGATGCGCTCGAGAAAGAAACCGCTTCGCTCACCGAAGAAGAGCTCAAGATCCTTGATGACCACGAAAAATTTCTCGCACTTAAGGAAGGAATTAAAAATGACTATAACATTGAACCCGAGGACAATTCTGAATGAGCTGTACAGACAAGACTTTTGTGCCTTTAGCCAAGGCGCTTTCAACGTTGTCAATCCCGGTGTGGCCTATGAGGACCATTGGTACCTACGTGGACTAGGTCATGCTCTCGTACAGGTGCTCCAGGGGAAGATCAAACGGTTGATCATCACAGCGGGCCCGAGGTCGCTCAAGAGCCATTTCGGCAGCGTCGCTCTACCCGCCTACACGCTCGGCCTCAATCCAACCATCAGGATTCTGTGCGCCAGTTACTCAATGGAATTGGGGCGAGCGTTCGCTTTTGACAGCCGCGCCGTCATGGAATCATCCTTCTTTTCAGAGGCGTTTCCAAAGTTCAAACCTCACAAGGACAAATGGTCAACCGATGATCTGAGGACGTCGCTTGGCGGTTACCGGCGGACAGCATCGGTAGGATCCACTCTGACGGGATTTGGCGCTGATCTCATCATCTTGGATGATCTTATCAAGGCCGATGAGGCCTACTCAGATACCGTCCGCCGCATAACCCAGGAATGGTTCGTCAAGGTGTTGTTGACACGGCTCAATAATCCCAAAAAAGGGGCGATCATCGTTATCGCTCAGCGGCTACATATGGATGACATCCCGGGCTTTTTGCTGGAGATGGGTGATTGGCATCATCTATCTTTCCCCGCCATCGCTTGGCAGGAACAGGAGATCGAGATTGCGCCTGGGTTTGCGATAACCCGACCCACAGGGCACATACTTCACGAAAAGCGCCTCGGACAGAAAGAACTCGACGCGGCCAAAAAGAGCATGCGCACAGCCGACTTCGAAGCGCAATACAATCAGCGCCCGACACCACCAGAAGGCCATACTTTCAAACTCGCCTGGTTTAAACGCTATGAAGCTCCGATGCCTCTTGCGTCCTTTGAAGCGATCATACAGTCCTGGGACACCGCTCAGGGTACCGGTGAGACAAATGATTACTCTGTATGCACGACATGGGGCATCCTTGGGCACAATCGGTATCTCCTAGACGTGTTTCGCGATCGCCTCCCTTTCAACGAACTCCAGAAGAAGGTAGTTTCACATAGGGAGGCCTTCAAAGCCGATTTGGTGGTCGTGGAGCACATCGGCAGCGGATACTCGCTCTATCAAAACCTCTATCCCTCGTATTACGAATGGCTCGATAAGAAAAATCCGCAAATGTCAAAGCCCGAGCGCGCCCTGGCTGAGACACCCAAAGTTGAGGAAGGATTGGTCTTTCTGCCAAAAGAAGCCAGTTGGCTGGGCGCGTTTGAGCACGAAGTTGCTCAATTCCCCCACGGGAAGTACGACGATCAAGTCGATAGCTTCTCACAATTCATGCACGCCATCAGGTTTGGGTATCGCAAAAAGCAATTGAAGCACCTGTCTATGTACAAAGGCTGACGCGATACGAGCACTTTAGGCCAAGAATAGATCGCGTTGTTTTGCCCACGACAGAGAGATCGACGCGGGCGTAAGTTTTTGCAGCGTCAGTGAAGCTGCTTGAGTGCCGTCCAAAATGCCTTCGATGAGGTCGGGGGCCAAAAACGCCAAAGGCAAAAGGCGGCGGACATACGCTTCTGTGAGGCCCTCTAATTTGGCGATGTCTTCAAGGGTGTGGAGCTCTCCGCGCTCAAGACGACGTCGCCATCTATAGGCGCGCGCAACGGCTTTGATGAGCGTTTCATCAGGACGCCTTTGGCTGAGAGGATCCGACCCGTCCGGTGAGACGATCACCTTCTCGCCCCCGCGGGTCTTGAGCCGAATGGGGATCTTGATGGAGACGCCATCTCCCTGCGCCACCACCTCGACCTCCGCACACTGCTGAATGCGCGTTACACCCGACTTGCGATCTACATTTGACAGTGAAATCAGGACGAGGTGATCGCTGTTTCCGTTCTTGACCTCTGAGAAAAACTCATCGAGAACTAGAACAATCCAATCCGGCGAAACCTGCACGCGCTTAAGATGATTGAACAGAGCGTTGGCGGAGTGCATCGTCTCCTTTTTCCTAATATGCGCTGCCGCAAGCTGACCGAGCACATCTTGGACGAACTGCTCAATCAAAAGTGCCGGTATCCTCGAAAGCGAACCAGCATTATCCGGTCTGCCCTTCAACACTGGCTGACTGACATAGTACCGATACCGCTGGCCCTTCCGACGTGCATGGGCGGGGCTCATTGGATGGCCTTGGTCATCCTGCAATAGACCGGTAAGCAGGCTTTGTGGCGTCCCGTCAGGCTGCCGGTTCACACGATGAAACCGGCCGCGATCGAGTTTCGCCTGGACGGCGTGCCACAGCTTTTCATCAATAATTGCCTGATGCTCTCCTGGATAAGCCGTTCCCTTGTGTACCGCGAGGCCGCGATATGTTTGGTTCTGGAGGATCTTGTAGATGGCACCCGCGGTAAGCACTTTCCCACCATGCTCCCTTCCCGACGCCGAAATCCAATGCTTACTTCTGACGCCACCCCCCTCCAGGGATTGGGCCAAAACCGAAACTGATGATGCATCGAGATAGGATCGGAATATGCGGCGAACGGTTTCGGCTTCTCGTGCGTTGATGACGAGCTTCCGGTCACACACGTCATAGCCGAGCGGCGGCACGCCCCCCATCCACATGCCCTTCTTGCGGGACGCCTTGACCTTGTCTCTTATTCGTTCGCCGGTCACTTCTCGTTCGAACTGAGCAAATGACAGAAGAACGTTGAGCGTTAGGCGGCCCATGGAACTCGTCGTGTTGAATTGCTGTGTGACGGACACAAACGAGACGTCTTGGACCTCAAACCGATCGACCAGCCTTGCAAAATCCGCCAGAGATCGTGTCAGGCGATCGACTTTGTAGACGACCACCACATCGACCCTGCCCCTCTCTATGTCCGCAAGCAACTTCCGAAGGCCAGGCCGTTCCAGATTGCCGCCTGAGAAACCGCCATCATCGTATCGGTGTTTGATCAGCCGCCATCCTTCACGCGCTTGACTTTTGATGTAAGCCTCACACGCTTCACGCTGGGCATGGAGTGAGTTGAAGTCCTGTTCCAGCCCTTCTTCCGAAGACTTGCGGGTGTAGATGGCACATCTTTTGGCGGGACGCTTCTTGTTCAAAGTCGACGCATCTTCGGCTTACCTGGAGGTCCCTTCCCTTCAAGGCCGCTAAGCATGTTTGTGCTGATCCGACTTGCGTTTCTTGAGGCCGAAAAAGACAGGTCCGGACCAGCGGGTGCCGGTGATCAGGCGGGCGATTTCCGATAGGCTGTTGTAGCGCGCGCCGTCATATTCAAACCCATCAGCCAGCACAGTGACGGTGTACATTCTCCCTTGCCATTCCCTCTTGAGCAGCGTGCCCGGCGCCAATTCGACGCGATGACGGGTCACCGATCCCTGCCCTGCTCGTTCTCTCCTCTGGGCATGTCTCAAAAGCCGCCTCGTGGTCGCCGCACTCAAGCCACCATGGCGTTTTGCTTGGAGATGCCATGCAAGGGAATAGATCAGGACGTTCTTGGCCCTGATAGGCGGAGGCTTTGTGCCAAGGTGTTCGATCCACAAGGACCGGATCTCGGACAAGGGCTTCTTACCCAGTGCGGCCAGTTCCGATTCGAGCCCCTCCCCTGGTTCGATCTGACGCTTAGGCGTCGGCAAGACGGTAGATCCTTTGCCCGTCTGCATTCTTCTCCGAGGTTACGGCCAGTTTGAGCTTCTTCTTGATTGTTCCGGATATCAATCCACGTATGGAGTGCTTCTGCCAGCCCGTAGCCTTCGCCAATTGATCAAGGCTAGCGCCGGTCTTCAGCAAATTCAGAACGATGTCCTGTTTGCTTTTGCCAGAGGCACGCGATTTCGAGGCTGTGGGGCTGGTGTCGGCGTTTAGTGTAGTCACCTCATCGTCCTTGACCAATTGCGCCCCTAGCTTGGCGGATTTGGCCCGCGGGGATCTCGCAGTTGTTTTCTTCAGTTTGACCTTACTCTTAAGGGCTCTATCAGTCGTCATATGCGCTTCTCCATCATGAATGTTCATCAACCGGCCACCACCGGTTTATGGAGGAACGCTCGTTACGCACCAGAAGTCCAGTCAAAAAGAGTGTGTACAGATTAAATATGAGTGGAACGCGCGGCTATATGGCGCTGCAAAAAGCCAGCCTTACGCTTCCAAGCAGAAGGGCGCTATTTCCGCCGATGCTGCTTCAAGCTTTCGACCAATTCGGCAACAATGGGGATGTCCCGATCAGTGAGCTCGCCAATCGCATTGACCAATGCAAGACGGGCTTCGGATTTTTGGCGGCCCCGGCGGGATTTCCGGTCATAGTCCTCGAAGAAGTAGATCAACGGCACATTGAGCGCTTGGGCGAATTTGTCGAGGGTTTCGATCGACGTAAAGGCGTTGCCGCGCTCGATATTGCTGATGGCCTCCGTCGATTTGTGGATCTTTGCACCAAGTTGTTCCTGGGTAAGACCATCCTTCTGACGCGCAAGCCGCAGCTTCGACCCAATATGTGACTTCAAGGTCTTTGACATACCCGCATCCTGGGTGCGGGTTAACCATTCTACCATGAATTAAAACGACGGACTTCACTTCCGAGCCGTCGTATCGTAAAACTCGTGAACCGGGAGTTTGACACGCGCCTGCCACATTCGAGTGTGCGTGAGGGTATCTAATCTTAGGTGAGTCGATGGGGATTGATGACCGAAATGTGCGTGCGGTAGACCCCCGCCAATATGGCCGGCCTCTTTTGGTCTCAAAGGCGGGAGCTGAGCCGCAGATCGTCGATCTGGCGCCGATACCATTGCGGGGCAATGAAGACGGCTCATTCGACGAAGATTGGCTTCAAGATCTTATCTTTCAACGGCCAGGCCTGCTTCTGATTGTCGGCGACGGTATTCGCCAAGGGGCGGAGAACCTCGCTAAGTATCTCCAGCGGCACGCAGGCGCCCACTTCACTTTAGGGTTAGTCGAACTATCGGTCCATCGATTGCCGGAAGACGACACCTACCTCGTGCAACCACGCATTCTGGCGCGGACCGTCAATATAGAACGCGGCATCGTTCGCTTAGGATCGGACGGGCTTTTTATCTCCGCCCCTGCTGAAGTAGGCAGGTCACACTCGGCGGGAGGCGGCCGCCGCACCTCCATCACCCACGAAATGTTCTATGAGCAACTAGCCATCTCCGATCCAATACTGCCGCGGAAATTACAGAAATTTGTCGAAAGGCTTGAGCCATTGGGTGTGCTGCCCGATCTTAGACGGGCGATGAGCCTCAAATGGCAACGGCCTGACGGTAACAGCTTCAATCTCGCGTCGATCACCTCCAACGAAGAAGTGCGCACCGACCTGCTGGAGTGGGCGGCAGACACACCGGAGGAAAAGTCAGTCTGTCGTTCTTATGTCCAGGTCCTTGCGGCAGCCATCGACGGCAATGTGATCAAAAACGACGAGGCCTGGTTTGTCAGCAAGGACGGTAATCCCCCGACAATCGTCATGCTTCTAGAGACACAGGATCAATGGCTTGCAGCGATTGAGGCCTTTACCGACCAGTTGGCCCACTTAAAAGCACAATTGAGTCATGAGATGGAGGTGAGAGGCCTTCCTGCAGCGGCGAAAGATCACTCAATGGTAGACGTCGGGGGGTAAGTGACATGTCTATGTTCTTTCGGTTGGCATTGATCGGGTGGACCGCATACTGCCTATACGGATGCGCGGCAATCTCAAGCAGACTGTCAAAGGTCAACACCACGGATCTGGGCCCAGTGGGACAAGCCGTTATCGATGCCGCCTACTTTAGCCAGCTGATGCAGTGGGGCGTCGTTGCGATTGTATTGAGCCTCCTAGCTTTGGTGTTTAGAGATCCTGCTTCGGAACAGGTCGAGGCCAACAGCCCACCACCATCAACGGAAGAAGCTGCAGAAGACGCGAAACGGCCCTCGACCTTGACCAGTGCATTGCTTCTCGCTGGCGCCATTGTCTTTGCGGTCGGCGTTGTAGCGGTTCTCGAGTATTTCGTGGCGGACAGAGACGTAGATGCCGATGTGAAAACGCGCTCGGCCGAAACTTCCGTCGCCGTTATGACTGAGAAAGCCAAGTCTAAATCCGAACTCGCATCAAATTGTCTCGAAATCGAGGACAGCCTCGACCGACAAAACTGTCTGCGCAAGATCGCCGGGCGTCAGCCTCTAGGCGTTTGGAATGTGCGGCGGCGCACAGACCCGATCGATGATTCCGAGATCATCACCGCCTCACTGCGCGCTTCAGAGGGCCGAAACAGTATTGGCAGATTGCCGACACTCTACATAAGCTGTGCTTCAAACAGAACGCGACTCTGGATCGATTGGGGCGTCTATCTCGGTGCGGACAATCTGAAATACGTCACGACGCGAATTGGTGAAAGTGACGCTGTTAGAGATACTTGGGTCGTTCGGTCGACGCGCAAATCAACTGCCGTGGGAAGCGCCATCCCCTTCATCAAATCAATGGTTGGCGGGAAGAAACTCATTGCTCGGGTCAGGCCAGCTAGCGGGCATACCATCACAACCACTTTTGATCTGACTGGCCTTGGGGAGGCCGCAGGTCAAATCGCAGAACGGTGCAACTGGGTGCTGCCTTCCCAATGAGAGCGTGTTTCGCTAGCGAAACACGCTCCAGGATTGGAGTGATTCCCAATTGTCAATGAGCGTGCTTGGTGCCTGCACTCGGCCCGATGACCTTGCGTTCAAAATCAATAGTGGAATCATCTGCAAACCCGACGAGCAAATAGTCGTCCTGTGATCGGTCCGGATAGTTCTTGATTCTGGACTCAAGGAAAGCACAACGTTTTTCGAAGTCGCCGTCCTCCTTAACCAGGAAGATCATGAGTTTAAGTTGGGCCGTCGCCTGCAACAGTTTTTCGAAATCATCCAACAAATCACAATCGCCGGCCTTCCATTCGCTTTCCATTGCGAGAGCGACACTTTGAAGTTGGCGCTTCTCAGAATCTGTTGAAAAGCCGCCTGAGCCGTAGTCGAGCCAACACAGATCGTAGAGCCATTCGCCATAATCCGCACACCTGCTGTCCACCGTTGCGCATGTGTAGAAGCGAAGTCCATGGCCCGCGTTACACAATTCCTCTTTGATCGTATTCGTCCAGAAATGGTCGCTGCTACGATTGATGAGGGGCGCATCCCGAATGCGGTTCTGAGCCGTCTTGAGACTTTGTCGAATGGCGAGGATTAACTCGTCCGTGCTGAGGCGAGGCAAATGCGATCCAGACATGGTTTGTATTCCTATAGACCAGAGAATTCTATGAACCTCCACCAACTCGGATCCCGTGGTTCCATCTCCGCACAATCGAGCTTTTGGCAGGGGGTGATACACCTTCACATAGGAGCGTGATGAACCTCAAATAGAAGAGCCCAGCAAATACAGCATTTGGTAAGGGGTCAATAGTAAGAAATCAGTGGCAAACGAAGCCACTCGATATCTAAGACCAGACGAAAGCCCGTGTTTTCAAGATACTGGTGGAGCTGAAAATGACTGACGTCCCCCTTGGCAGACTGCTGCGCGTGGAACTCCACGACATATGGCTGACTGAATCTGCGGATTTCACGCCGTGGCTTGCTAGACCGGAAAACCTGTCCATTCTGGGCGAAACATTAAGCATCGACCTGGAGAAGGAAGCTGAGGAAAAGGCTGTTGGCCGGTTTAGAGCAGATATTCTGTGTAAAGATATTGGGACTGAAAATTGGGTGCTCATTGAAAATCAACTCGAACGTACAGATCACAATCATCTAGGTCAGCTATTAACTTACGCCTCGGGCCTTCAAGCCGTCACCATCATCTGGATTGCAAGACAATTCACGGAAGAACACCGATCAACGCTTGATTGGCTCAACAAAATCACGGATGACAGCTTTCGTTTTTTCGGGCTCGAGGTTGAACTTTGGCGTATCGGAGACTCTCCCGCGGCACCAAAATTTAATGTTGTTTCAAAGCCGAATGACTGGTCGCGATCAGTAGCGCAAGCGGCTCGAGCCATTGATGAATCAGACTTGTCGGAAACACGCATTCTCCAAAGACGGTACTGGGAAGAACTTCATAACACACTGAAGGAAGCTGACGGTCCCGTTTCCGGAAACAGGAAGGCACGTCCCCAGTCTTGGATGACCTACAGCATCGGCCGCACTAAGTTCCGCCTCAGCGCTGTGATGCTGCGACAGTCAAACCAGATAAGGGCAGAGCTATATATAAGTGGTAACGATGCAAAAGCATATCTCGGTCAGCTCAAACAACTGACCGAGGAAACCGAGCAAGAGCTCGGATTTTCACTAGTTTGGGAGGAGTTGCCTGATAGGCAGGATAGCCGCATTTCCACCTACCTCGACAATGCCGATCCGGAAGACGAAAACGACTGGCCTCGACAACACAAGTGGCTTACCGGTCGCCTTAACGACTTACACCACGCCTTCGCAGATCACGTGAAACAACTTGACCTTAAAGAAGAGACCGAAGACTAAGATTCTTGATCGCCCCAACATCGCTCAACATTGAAACAGCCATCAACTACCGGCAAACCAAAAATTGTAAAATAATACGTTGGTTGTTCCGTTAGATTGGAAGCAAACGATCAAAGCTGGCAACCACCAAGCTTCGAAGCAAATGACCATCAACTAACCTCTACTTCGTAACCTTTACGACGTTTTCTATCTTCGCTTTACGCACGTAGCTTCCGGCAAGCACTTCTATTTCTTCCCCTTCCTCTGCGCCCAAGAGAGCGGTTGCCAATGGCTCGTGGGCGCCGATGATACCCTTCTCCAGGTCATTTTGCCTGTCGCTTATGGTGACTTGTATGACGTTTTGCGATTGGCCCGTGAGATAGCGCACCCTCACTTGATCGCCTATCTCAATAAACGGGGTGGGATCAGCTGGCGCTGTTACCGGGAAAGTTGGGGTTTCGCGGCCAACAAACGGTGATTCGCTCGTCCGGGAATCTCTTAGCTGGCCAGTTGGTGGTGGCGATACGGCAATGGGTACCGCCTCTTCCGTATCGTGATCTGGTGCTGGGGCCGTATAGCGCTCGCGATCCGAAGACAACTCCGCGAGCCTTGCTGTAACGGCCTCTCTCAATCGTTCAGCCTCACGAAGCGGATCGTTAAACTAGTCCGTCGACCAGATTCTGTGAAATTTCCAACCGAGACGCTCAAGAACCTCTTGCCGTAAGCGATCACGGTCCCGTGCGGAACGGCACGAATGGTAGCTCGCCCCGTCGCATTCTACCGCCAAGATATAGCCGTACGGCCATTCCGGGTGTTTCACGCCGATATCAATGAAGTACCCCGCAGCTCCAACCTGTGGCACCGGCTCGCAACCTATCGCTTTTAACTGTTGGACGACGTAATCCTCAAAGTCCGAATCTGTGCTTGAGAACGCCTGATCGGTGGCTTCGAGAATTCCGCTCGCGGAGTACTCTAGCCATCGCTTGAGCATGTAGGTTCCTGGGTTGGAGTTTTCATCTGACCGGATATCAGACGGATTCATCGAGGAAAACGTCACAATCTGTTTTTTGGCACGTGAGAAAAGAACGTTAAGTCTTCGCCGCCCCGCTTTACCATTGATGGGTCCGAAGCGTTGCATGACGGGGCCGCCGAGCTCTTCAGGGCCGTATACAGTACCGATGAAGACGACGTCTCGTTCATCACCCTGAACATTTTCTAGATTCTTGATGAAGAAAGATTCGAGCCCGTCATTACGCGTCATCCAGTTTTCCACATAGGATGCCGCTGTCGGATCCTGGTCGAGGGCGCAGTTCATTTCATCAATCAGCAGATCCCGCTGCTTTTGATTGAGCGTAACAATTCCCAGAGAACGATCCGGATAGGTTCGCATGAAACGAATGGCCTCCGAGACAATAGCTTGTGCTTCGTCAGGATTCACACCGGACCGGTATCGTCCGGCCACCGGAACCAATGACACGCCCATATCCGATTGCTGTTCCGATGGAGATGGAAAAATGATGAGATCGTTGTGATACACTAGTTCATTGGAAAAACGGATGAGGCCAGAGTGTTGCGAGCGATAGTGCCACCGCAACCGCCGGGACGGGCGGAATTGGGCGTTCGCTATTTCAAGTATCGATTCTTCGTCAACTAAGGCATCGTCGTCTTCATCGTCGCCATCATCCAGCATCTTCTGGAAAAAGTTCGACGGTGGAAGCTGATTGGTGTCACCGACGACCATCGCTTGTCCACAACGGGCAAGGGCGCCGATTGCATCTTCCGGGCGCATTTGGGACGCTTCGTCGATGATACACAGGTCAAAGGAGAGCTTGCCGGCGGGCAGATACTGTGCCACGGCCAATGGCGACATCATCCAGCACGGCTTAAGTTCCTGCAAGGAACGGCCAGCGCGTTGTGTCAAATCACGTACTGAAATATAGCGCTTTTTCTTGCTGGTCTCGTTTTCAAGCAAAGACAATTCTGTCCAACGCGATTTCGGTCCGGAGCCTACACCAGGTATTGGCTGGGCCTTGCTTGCTACGACAGCTCGTAACTGTTGACGGGACAATCGGATGATTTGCTTATCGAGCCTAGCAAGTTTCGCGCGAAGCGCATCAAGCTGTGTCCCCGGATACTTGTCCAGGGCGACCCCGTAGATGCTCATAACGTGAAGCGCCATTGACCGGATGACGGAAGCCTCGATGACGCGACCAAAATCCTTTAAGGCGTGTTCCTGACCGAGAAGCGCTTTCGTCGCCCAACCAAAATCCAGTTCATCAACGCGGCGACGGGCGCGGGCATATTTGGCGTGTGCCTGCAGACCGGAGTGGTCATCAATGGCGGCCTCCAGAAAAGCGGCCACCTGTTGATGATTTCGTCCGTCCGTGAAATGCGCTTGTGGAATGTGTGTGTGATGACAGAGAGGTTCGATCGCCTCATCGGCCCGCAGGTCGTGTTCTTGCACGATGCGCAATGCCGCGCGGCAGGGCATAATGGCCTCGAATTCGATCTGCGCGAGAATTTCATCAGTATAGGGCGTTTGCGAAAGGACTGTTTGAGCTACCGCAAGATCACGGGAAAGGTCGTCCGTCGCGGTGTTCGCACCTTTGAACCGATCGCCAAGGATGTCCTCAACAGTGCTGCTACTATCGAGTTTCCGCTGACGTTCTGCATTGACCTCAATTTGCTCAGCAAGCTCTGCTAATGAGTCTGTGCGTATCTGGGCTGGTGCCAGAAAACATCCCGATAACTCCTTGAGTTTTTCACATGCGGCCTCAAGTTCATCAATGCGGGCCTCCAGTTCGCCGAGCCTGCCAGAGAGCTCGGATACCTTTCCCGCCCATTGGCTTTCGGGCAGTTCGGGAAGAGATTGGATTTCATCAAAATCACCTTCTTTCAAAAGATGGCGGAGTTTGCGGTTGGTCGTGCCCTTAAGACGCTGATCGATCTCCTCATAGAACCGGCCAAGCTTCTCGAATGCATCGAAGTCAGTTTCTATGCCTCGGAAATGTATGCCAAAACACGCCTTCGCCTGTTCATCGCCTAAGAATTTCGATTCCGACGCCTTCCAATCAGCCAAGGCTTGAAGTCTTCTGATCCCGTCTTCCTTTCTTACGCGGCCTGTCCGGGACAGCGTGCGCAGAAGGCGCTTTGCGGTTCTATGGGTGGGGGAGAAAAATGAAAAAGGACCCGCATCACGCAACGTGGCAGCATGTCCGGCGAGCTCCGTAGCCGTGATATCAGCAGGAACAATCAACTCCGATTCAAGCTTGGCCTTTTCTTCGCACAATCTCCGGCCGGACTCGGCCGTCTGCTGGATGACGATGGCAGCCGCAGGATCAGCATTCGTGGCGGTCCGCAACGCAAGTGTTCTCTGAGGGGCATTCGAAACAAGTGCGTGAGCTGTTCGGATAGCTTCGATAGTGAGGCTATCCGTATCAAGAAAGTCTGGTGGCAGGTCAGACAGGCATTTGTCGATTTTTTTCAACGACAACAGCTCACGCCGGTCCGACTCGATCCGGCGCTCAAGCGCGCCCAGGTCGAGGTCGTGAATTTCGTTCTCACGGCATATTGTGTGAATTTTACGTATTTGCTGGGCAAGTGTATCATCGGAGGGTTCTAAAACCAGCGTCTTAAGCTTTCCAAGAACACCCTGGTACTTGTTGCAGGTCTCAATAAAGTCTTCGACGGTCGGGACGCGGCCGGATCTTACAAGGCGCACGATGAGCGCTGAGTCACATTTTGAAACCTCTTGTTCGAGGCTTTCGAGAGCGTTTTCAATAAGGGTGATACCCTCGCTTGAAAGTTCAGGATCGATATGCCTCTCTCGAAGCTTTTCCCGCTTTTGGGCGGCTGCTTCAAATGATTCCATTGCTGCCGCCGCGAGTGTCGAAATCTGCTCGAGTGTGAACCGGTCAGCGCTATCTATGTCTAGGCCGCGCCAATACACCGATGCCTCATGCGCTTCAATGCTTGCTGTATCCAGTTGATCGCCCGCCTGTCGCACCGTTTCGATGCGTGTTCTGTCAAAAGTATCCGGGGAGTTGATGGGTGGCCTAAGAAATATGTCGGGACGCCCCTTCAGCACATCATTCGACCACATGGCTTTACCGAGGACATCATAGACTTTAAGTCCGGTGTCACCGTAGGGGGAGGAAATCACATCGATATACGCAGCTAGTTCACTTCGGACAGCCTTGAACTGCTCGAGTTTCGACTCATAGGCCGGCTCTGCGTGCGGTGTTTCTATGTCCATCCGTTCTCTGACAGATGAAATCACCTGGTCCCGCGTGGAGCGTTCCGCTTGCAATGGGAGGACAAACTCTCCAAGACCAACCGCTTCCAACCTGGATTTCACTACTTCTAGGGCGGCCATTTTCTCTGCAACGAATAAGACTTTCTTGCCATCTGCAACCGCTGCAGCGATGGTATTGACGATCGTTTGCGATTTGCCAGTTCCCGGCGGGCCTTCCACGGCGAGATTGCGCCCATCGGCGATGTCCGCAATGACGCTTAGTTGCGATGAATCGGCGTCCATCACCAGGCATGGAATCTTGGCTTCTATTTCCGGAGTATCCACGTCATATTCATCGGCATACGGCGAGGCCTCGGTCGACTCTGAGCCGCCAAGAAGCTGCTTCACCAATTCCTTGGCGTGGAGGGAGGTCTTCGAGGTATCGAGATCATGATACATCGCCATGCGGGCCGACGGAAAAACACCGAAGGCGACTTGCCGGCGCACCTTCCATTTCAGATTATGTGGCTGGATCGCAGCGACTTCCGCCAGGTAGTCCTCGATTGACCCCTCCGAAAATTTCGGGAGTTCGATGCCGTAATCTGCGCGCATCATCTCAGCGAGCACGAGGTTGGATTCACTGGAATCGCCCAGGCCGTTGACCCAAAATTCGGGTCCCTCCGGCGTTTTGTTTTTTGTTATCCCAACCGGCATCAGAACCAGAGGTGCAAGAGCACTGCGACGAGAGTTTTCATCTTGCCATTCGAGAAATCCAAACGCCGCGTGCAGCACGTTGATGCCGGTTTCCTGTAACCATGTCCGGCATTTTGTCGTTATGCCGGTCATCTTCCTTTCGAGGTCGTCGGCTAAGAGAAGCGTCTGGATGTCACTGTCTCTATGGCGACCATCGTGGTGTTCATCGATCGGATCTGGCAAATCATATGACGGCGATATTGCATGCAGCTTTGCATGCTGGGCGAGTGAGATATCAGCGCCAGTCTGCCGTGGAGGCATGCTCAAACTCTCTCGAACGCGATCCTTCAGTTCGCGTTCAAGACGCCGCACTGTCTCTTGCGCGTCATCGGTCCCACTCTCAATTTCCTTGATCGCTGTCAAGTAAATCTCGTCGGTGCGGCGCGCTTCGGCCAGTGCGACGCGAAAATCGGGCCGAAGCTCGTCCTTGGGATCGAGATCGAGTGGCGGCAATGCAACGAACCGCATGCTCTTTTGATTACTAAGCTCAAATGACAGCACGTCGGGCAGTTCGTCGACCACTCGGACATAGGAGTTTGAACGGGGTGTTAATTTGGTCGAGATGAGTGGGTTTTTGCGCGTCAGGTCCAGCAGTTTGGGACGTAAGGCCTCTATACGTGTGCGGACCCAACCTTCTAATTCGAACTCGTCATCTGTAGCGGCATTAGTTGTCACGACATCGTTTTCCCGTCGTCACATGAGTTGCAAAAGACCCATTCATTCTCACTCATATCGACGACTTGGACGGCCTACTTGATTTGGTGGGACTACGATGACGCAATCCCTTGCGGCCGCTCGTCGATGTTATATGTCTGTTAACGTACAAAAACAGATGAACGCGTGGTCGCTGCCCACCCAGCCACAACAAATCGCTGGCGGTCCTCGCGCCAATTAGGCGTTGACGCTAGCGCAAATCGATTACTAGGTTGTAAACGGATCACGATAACAACTTAAAGCTCTGCGGTCTACTCGCATCTCAGCTTAGGACTAAGCTTGAGATTCGCTCTAACCACCCAACAACGGGTTCGATTACCAACTCGTCCGGCAATAATCGGGCGTCTTCCCCAGATACCGGGTGTATACGGATCAGTCATACCGTCAGAGTCCGCTATGTCGTGCAGTTTGGTTTCAGCATGTTGCACGGCAACGACGAGAGCACTTTTTTTAAAGATGACTATGTGGGAGTCCATCACGGTTGCGGACTTGCCACTCCTGGTGGGCCAGAAACGACGAACAAGGCGCATCGCCTAGCAAGAAGGCTTTTTAGCATCGAAGGACTGCGCCACTCAGGTGTCCGCTCCTCTGGAACAAAAGGCTTTGCAGCTTATCATTATAAGGCGCGCGCCATGAAATCGATGAAGAAATCCCACCGTGAGGTTCCAAAAAGAGGGCTATCTAGTCGACTAAAGCAATAACAAAGAAATTGAAGAATCGACTTATCTTAAGGCCCGCATTTCTAGCCGTTTCAAAGGAAACAATTCCCCTACGACCCGATCTGGTCTTGTGGCACATGTAATCAGTGGGAGTCTATCGAGATGAAACCTGAAATCGCCCTAAACGATCTCAAACGAGCCTTATGCAATTTAAGTTCAACAGGACAAAACGGTTTCGAGGGGTTACTGGCCGCTGTTCTCGAGAAAATAACAGGACACCCATTCAGAATAGCGAGTGCCGGACTCCAAGATGGCCGAGATGGGGAATCCAATGACCAGAAGAGCCACGTTTCATTTGAAGCAAAGTTATACACTGGGCCCATTCCTAAAGAGAGAGTGCAGAGCAAAGCTACAGCACTCATCGGCAGCACATCCATACCAGATGTTTGGATACTTGGTGCGACAGTCGGATTGGACACGCAACTTTCACAGACTCTAAAATCAGCATTTGAAAGAGTTGGGGTCTCGTACATCGTCTTGGATTGGCCGGACACTTCAAACATCCCTCCTCTCGCATGCGCCTGCGCTATGGCCGCCCACGAATGCGTTGGATTTATTGCCAACAACACTAAGGGTGCTGACGTAACACAAAAGACGTTAGCGGCCCTTGAGCTAATCCGGCAGCATGAAGATTTTGGCCGTGCTGCTCGAAGTTTAAAAGAGCTTCTGGAAGACCCGACACTCGGTTTGCCAATGGCGATTGAGAAGAATCAGGATTGGCTAAAGCGTGCGTTCTCTGACAAATCCCGCGCAAAACAGGTGTTTAAGCAAACACTTTCGCCCTTTGCAGATGCGCGATTACCTCTTCTTGATCGACCTCAATTACTTGCGAGATTGGAGAACGCAGCCTTCAGTACCGCAAGCGATAAGACTGTTGCAATAACCGGCCCAGAAGGGTGTGGGAAATCGTGGTTGTTTGCTCAAGGTTGGATGAGCATACCAGACCGCCCCGTCACGCTTGTCATTCCAGCCTCCGACCTTCCTCCCAAACAGCCCATTGTTGAGCTCGAGTCCTTCCTAGTTGACCGGCTGATCGAGCAAACATCAGATAGCGCCCAGGAATACAAAAAAGAAAGATGGCGAAGACGTTTCGAACGGTGGAAAGTAGACAGAAAAAGTCGCGCGCTACGGTTGATATTGTTGATTGATGGAATAAACCAGAATCCAAAGATCAACTGGGTAAGATGGCTTGATAGCGCTAGTGCTGTCCTGAACGATATTGGCGGTCAACTTGTTGTCACAGCAAGGGAAGGATACTTCCGCGACTATATAGAAACCCATCTTCATACTGAGATTGAGACAGTACAAGTTCCGGAATGGACAAACGCCCAGTTGAATCAGCTACTCAAGCGTCTGGATGTCAATGGTGACAGTATTACGCCCCGGGTTCATAATAGCCTAAAAAACCCGCGACTACTTTCCATTGCGGCCGAATTACTCAACACTGAGCAGATTAAGAATTTTTCGGAGCTAAGTGTTGAGAGCTTGCTCTTTGAGCATATTCGCGTCGCGGCCCGAATTGGTTCTGGGGCAGAACACCCAAAAGACTTTGTAGCTCGGCTTACTAGGCACGCTTCAGAAATCATCAATCGGATCAGCGCTCAGGAGCGCGAAGGTAGCCTGATATTTGAGGTAGACCTGAACGGCTCCAATTCAGGATTCAGTCTGTCATCTGATTTGCTAGCAGCGTCTGAAGGGCGCTTCTTCCAGGCGCTACCAGACATCTCAGGCTCGTATACACTTTCAGAAGACGGATTGAACGTGGCATTGGGGCTAGCCATTATCAATGCTGTGCAAGCTACTGAGCGTAATCAGAAAAACATCGCCGAGTCTTTGGATCAACTTATTGAGCCAATTGGTGCTCTGGACAAAGCTGCTAACGCGGTATTCGCAGCGCTTATGATTGCCTGTGTCGATAAGGGGTGTACAGATGAAATCAAAATGGCTCTTTTCAAATCATTTGTCCATCTGCAGAACATTGACGGTACCGTCTATCCTGCATTCGCTCTTGCCGTGAGCAAAGCCACCGATGCGGCAATGCAGGCTTTATTTAGTCTTGCGGTTTCAGACAATAGGGCCGAGAACTATGAATGGCTCCGATCGGCTCTCAGAGATGCACGTGACACTCCCCAATGCTTAAAAGTCATCAACGGCCGAGTTGACAAATGGCTCCGATACTACTCGCTTGTGCCTGAACTCTCCCTACTGAGCGCCCACAACAAGAGCGAAGAGGAGATAGCGGAGTGCAAAAAAAGTAAAGAGCTTGAGCTTGCTTCCACATTGGCATCCCTGCCGAAGAAGGAGCAGACATTTCTTGAAAAGAAAATGATCCGCGATGATCTGATTGACCCAAGCTCTTTGTTTGACGAGGCAATCAGACTTCTTGCTGGTATGCCGCTCTCAAGTTTCAGCGAAGCTTTTGTTGCTATGGCTTACTCACAGAGCTTGAACGCGAACCCGTGGGCATCATTCGAAAATTTCGAGTCACTGATCCGTTTCAATAACGTGGACTGGGCAAACGCTCGCACAAAGCTGCTCGCCGCATCAGCGATAATAAAAGAAGAGACAGCTTCAAAAAACGCTAAGTGGGCTTACGTAGCAGTCCTACGCGCAACCGGCGCAGCTGAAGATGGAAACCAAGCCAACGAGTTGCTTTCAGGGCTGTTAAAAGAAAGAGAAAGACCTACAAGCTGGCGCCTTGTCGAACAATACTGCCCGAACGACCCATGCGATCCATTTTCATCCAGACCAGACAAAATTGATGAAACCGCGGTCCGATACAGCCAGATAGATGTGTCAGCCGTTCAATCATCCAGATCAAGAGGATCAGAGGACCTGTTTCTTCAGCATGCACTTCCCGGCATCGCCCGTTTCTCAGCGGGAACAGCAAAAGAAGTTCACCGACGTTTGGCAATAGACATTCTTAACCGGCCTCCAGACGCAACGTCCTGTATAGCAGTTGCCCATTTGGAGCCGCATACAGCAATTCTTGATGACGAAACAATCAAAGGGTTTCTTGATAGAGCCAACGAGCTCCATGTTAGAAAACAGGATTACTCAAACGATACCCGATACCAATGGGTCGACTCCCAGTACTCACTGCTAGTAGCACTCCCCCATCTGACAGGTGATGAGCAGTTGAAACAATTGGCGGAAATGAGCGACGGCAAGATACTGATAAAGACTTTACCGCTTCTGAAAGCAGCCGACCCGAAGCAGCTCGATCGATTGTTGACTAAAGCAGTGAGCGACAATGATGCTGACAAGCAGGCCACAATTCTCACTTTTGCGAGGCATTCTGAAACACTTTTTTTGCCTGACGGAAAACAACATCTGAAGAAGCTCGCGCAAAGTCGTTCATCAGAAGTGCGTGCTAAAGCTTTTGGCGTCATTGCGTTGATAGAAGACAGAGATTTGCTCAGCTATCTCGCGGAAAGCAATTGGCGCGCAAGTGTATTGGATCCAAAGAAAGATCACTATGAAGTATGGTATGGGTCACAAATTCTCATAAAGGCGGGGCTTGCGGGTGCTCTTGAAGCAGACGATGTCGTAGACCGAATTTCACCAAAATTTTTCAGCGCAGCTGTCGAAAACTTAGGAGTGGGGGCAAATGCAGCGGTAGCCAAACGGCTGGACACGTCCATCAAGCGCGTGTTGGATATTGACATTCGTCCGCCTCATATCACCGCAAAACAAGCACTTAGCAAATGGAGTACATCTCTCCCGTCGCACAAATGGATTGATGAGCCAGAACAAGCACTATTACCCGAAGAATTCGCCTCACGCATTTTCGAGAACTCGGAGGAAATCGATGCGAGGCAAGAAAGAGCACGCAAGGCATTTGACCGATTTGAGCAGTCGCTTACGCGGGACGAAGCGCGCATTGTTATAGAGGATGTGGGTGTCAACGCCGTCAAAGCCATGCTTGTTTCTGACCCGGCTAACTTTACGCACTTGGCCAACCTATTTCTGGAGCTGCCCGCTCACAAGCTTGCTCAGGTCAAGAACATTGGCTTGAGTTTCGGGTATGTCCTATCCGACAAGAATCCAGCACTCGCAAAACGAATCTTTGAGCGTCTCGAAAAAGCCAGTGCATTCGTAAACCTGATCAACGGGACAGCTGAAATTCCCCTAGAAGCACTATACATATGGCAGGGTGCCGACAACGAGCACATGGATTCTTTGCGCATTCGCCGGCTGAACGACGCCAGCACGGATCACCAGCTTGGCTTGGAAGTGCTTGCCGCACTGAAAAGCGGCAAATCGTCTTTTCTGCAGGCGCACGCAAGTGACCTGGTCGGTAGCCAACGGCCGGTCGAAGCAGCACGTGGACTGATGATCTATGGATTTGGGGAAACCACACCGCAAGCGGGACAGATCATCAAGCGATTTTCCGATGCAGAGGGCTTCATTGGAAAAGCAGCTAAGGCTGCCGAGTTTGCCTCTAACAGGGATCAATGGTCTCAGCATTTGTTTAGGCAAATGTGCGAAGCACAATCCGCGGAAGATTTCTGGCGTTTCAGTATCTTATTTCTGAAGATCGTTGATGGCAGACATGAAACTTGGGAAGAAAGCATAGATAGCAGAAGCGAGCTTAGCCAGCGCTTTGGTCCAACGCTTGAGGATGAGTTAGGGAAACGCGTGAAACACTGGAAAGCGAAACGCGAGAAAACGTTGTTTGGCTCAAGAGTCCCAGATCGTATATTTGTCGAAACGATGAGCTAAAGGCACGGAGCAAATATGCTCCAGCACATTGGATGAAAAACTCCGCAATCGCCCTCTATTTACCAACAATCATAAGGTAGCTTGGCACCCAAATTTGATGGTTGTCGGGTTGCAGGCCACTATGCAATTCGCCAGTAGCTCGGAATAGATAGACTTGCAACACTAAGTCGAACTGGTTTGGCGTTTTGCGGTGAACTGTACAGCATATCTTGCGAAGTTCTATACAGGCCAGCTAAGGACTGCAGCACTCTGATCACACCGGCATGGGTGAAAATTACGATGTGTGGCGATGAAGCTCCGTCAGCCGATTCTAGAACTTCGCAAAACGCGGACATCACTCGCCGCCCAAACTCCCTGTAACTTTCCCCGCCAGAAGGACGGTAGTCTAAACTGTGGTTGCCACCGGCCGTAACAACGCTAAATGGTTTGCCCTCAAGATCCCCAAGAGAGATTTCCATGAATCGTGAATCAATATGGACTCTCGAGAGAACAGCCTCAAAAGATCTATCCGAGCTTGACCCATTAACCCAGGCAAGAGAACCCAAATGACCAATTCGAGTTTCTAACGACATCTTTTGGAAAGCCAAATTCACCGTGTCATCATATGTGGCTACTTTTTCTAGGGGAACATGACTGAAAGCGAGTGTCATAGTGTCGAGGGCACGCTGAAGAGGGCTACACCAAATTTGGTCAATTGCCTCTGGAAGCTGTTTCCTCAGTTTATTTGCTTCTGTTAGCCCCCTTTGCGTTAGCATAGCCTCCGACTGTCCCGAGAAAACACGACAAACATTGAAATCGGTTTGCCCATGTCTAACTAACCAAATTTGAGTGCTATTCTCTTTGTTACAGCACTTAAGGATTCGTATGGAGATCTCATCCCAATCATAAATCATTAGTATTCTTACAGTCGCCTATGGGGAAGACTTTTAGACGTAGCTACGATGGTTTCATAGTTGCCATCTTCATTTGTCAAGTATTCCACAAATCCTTCGTGAAAGGGATAGTCTTGCGTGGGGTGACGAATTTAGTTGGTTACACTCGGTATAAGCTCTCGAGCGAATCGACTCCCGATTGCCGCAAATTCGGACAATGCCTCCAATTCATGGGGGTCCACGACCGTCAGCCAGAGGTTCTGCACTTCCGTCGAGATATCAGCACAAGACAAGAAAGACTGAGCGGGCGCATTGGGGTCAAGATTCAGCAACCTTGTATAATGTGCAGTCATCAAAGGAACTCCCGAGAGTGATTTGATGTGATTGATGCAACCCTTCAGGTACCCATCAGAAATCGCTGGGGAGTAATAGTCAGTCACGCCTTGAGCGTGACGGCGAGCAATGGCAATCTCCGTTGAATCCACTCCAAGCTTTTCCAAGCACTTAACATGCTCCACGCGCATTTGTGTCCGTGCAGTGATCAGTCGTCTTGCGTGCTCGTATGTAACGCCATCAATACCGACAGCTGCCGTCAAGAACGAAGCGGCGTGTCGCACTGACACAGAAAATGGGGCGTACGACGCAGCAGCTTCCAAGCGACGTTTTGCGCCTTGTATCATCCAACCATTTTGGACTAACGAGGCTTGTAGAATTAGCTGAGCGCCGGCGTTAATTTTGATTTGCGCATCAGCAATTAGACCCTGATGGGTTAATTGTACGGCTTTGTCGAAAATCGTACTCGCCTGTGCCAGCATTCGATTTGCGACTAGGAACTTAACTTCACTACTGGATCGTCGCTGCCGCAGCAGCGCTATAACATCTGCCAAGTCTTGTCCAATGCATGTTAGTTCGCGCGCGCCACATAGATAATCAACCAGTGGTCGCTGTGCCACCGCATCGGCTAGCTCATCATTGGACATCGCACACAAGCGATGGACATACTCTGTGGTTTCCCATCGAATGTCGACTGGCGCAAACTGTGTAAACCGCCAATCCTGATCAGATCGTTGCCCACCGTCCTGCAACATCAACAAATCTATGTCGCTACCTGGGCGCACCTCACCGCGGGCAGCGCTGCCTAAGAGGAAAATTCCCGCGATAGGAACGCCTTTTGCAATCTTTAGTGCGATCTTCCGGCCTTGCTCCTGGAAATCGTGGCTGAGTTTAGCCGTCTTGTTTCGGTCGCGCCAATCTGCTCTTTCAATCAAGGCGGACAGACATTCGGACAATTCGCTGGTTGACCGCTTCCAACGAAACGGCATTGCAGCGTTACGCGCACCTCGAACCTGAGTCTCCCACGTTGAAGATTGGAGAGCATCGAAAACTGCCTCCGCAACCGCTTCTCCGTCTGGAGGAGCGGGAACGAGAAATCCGATGCGATCATTCAAAAACTCTGTTATTGCCGACAATGAGGTAGCTACAACGCAGCGGCTGGCCGCCATAGCTTCTAGTAATGCGGTTCCCTGGCTTTCATAGCGAGAAGGCTGAAGGTAGACATGCCACTCTGCAACGATTGATGGGAGTAATTCGTGGCTGACTGCACCAAGCAAGCGAACTCGTCCTGAAAGCATGGGATCGAGAAGACGCTGTCTGATGTTGCACTCGAATTCGTCCTCGCCGTAAGACGGACCGACAATGTCAAGGTAAGCATTAACTCCTCGAGCGACTAGGAGTTCCATTGCATCGAGCAAAACGTCTGTGCCTTTCTGTGCGCACATACGGCCAATACTACCCAGCCTTACTGCTTCGCCTGAGGTGGGCTTTCTGGAGACCGGGAGTCGGAAGAATGCGTCGCTAACACCATTGGCTATTCGTTTTACGCGATGCCCCCCTAAACGACGACAGGACTGTTCTTCTGCCCGAGACACAGCAACCGTGATATCCGCGCGGGCTAACAAACCTCGCTCAACATCCACCACGCTACTCGGAAGAGGCACGCCGTTGGCAAGGGCCTTTTCAGTTGGCAGCAGGTGGGGAGTAAATGCTATCGGAATCGTCTCAGGAAGTGCTTCATGAATGTTCACGCCTGAAGTCCAGTGATGAATTTGGATCGCATCAAAATGCGCCGCCGCGAAACCAGAAGACGCAAGGACGTTTTGAACAAAACTACGACCTTCAATAAGGTCGCGAACGAAAAAGTCTTTCGAATCGCAGGGCGTGAACGCGACATGCCAAACTCTTAACTTGGATGATATTTCAACTGGAGGCTGGTTTCTTCCGGTCTCACTTCTCGCAAACGCGTCCACCTCGTAACCGTTCGCACAAAGAGACTTTATCTGTTTGACCACGTGCACTGACCCGCCATCGTACGCCTGATCAAGCTCAATGGCGAGTCGACGGCTCTTCAACAAAGCGACTCGTCGCCCGTCCTGTTTCACTACAGGACTCCCAGGCGATCAAGCTGAAGCTGCAGTTCTTGCGCTATGCGTCTTGGTGACGCCACGTTGTTTACGAGAACAGCAGGAATGTTCTCTAGAAGGAGCCGAAATCGATGCCGTTCTGAATCAAGATCAGCCTGATCAACTAGCAGCAGTGATCCATCCATAAAACGCTCATGCCGATCATAGAAAGCTGAGTATTCCGCGATCTCGAGTAGATCCAGATCGCTCACTTCCATGGGGCGCGTAAAGAACGCCTTTGATTCATCGCGCAAAATCACGATTAACCCATCGAATGAAGAAGAATCGGAAACACCCGATTCGAATACCTCTTCTCGGCGAATTAGCAATCTAGCGTGAGGATCTTCCTCATTTCCTTCAAAATTCTCGGAAAGATAACAAGCTGGTGACGGCCTCAAATGCGGAGCAATGGCTCGCACACTACGATATTTCATGTGAATTCGCGGCTCACCGGTGAACGCTATTGTCGCTGTCTCGTGATCGGCCCATCCCCAGTCGTCATTAATGATTCTTATCCCATCAGGGTAAAAGTCCATCAGTGCTCGAGTTGCCGTTGTTTTTCCCGCTCCAGACGTTCCACAGACGACGATTCCAGCCCCGTCAACATTCATTGATGCACCGTGCAAAAAACCACCACAATTCTTTCGGCGAACTAATGACGAACACAACCCTCTGACTGAAACTTTGACGTTCCCGTAGTATTCACTACCAACGCTGACAATAATTCTTCTTTCCGGATCAACATATCGACGCCCGGGCAGAATTTCTGGTGCTCCGTCCACCAAATCGGACCGGAGTGCGACAACACACACGTCGCCCAGGGACGTCTCATTGGATGTCAGCGTTTTCCCCCAGTTGTGGGCAAAAAATTGACGGAGATGAGCGCTGTCGCTGTACAATTTGACTTTGATATTTGCACTGAAAGTTGCGACCGATCCGTTCTCGGGCTCGATTTGCTCTAAGGTCGGTTGAATCAAAGCCTCGAGGTTAGCAAGCTCAACAAGAGGGAGTGGCTTTCGGTGTTCGGTTGGATCTATGTGTATCAATCTCATGACTTTTCGAGTTCAGTAAGCCGATCAATGCCATTGCCGGTATTTATTACAAGAACTCGATCGGTCTCCGGGTCGTAGTTAGGCACTATCGTTTCGATCGCATCCAGAAATCCTAGACCAGCTGAGCCGGACGGTTCTGCAGATATACCAAAATCACGCGCGATGCTTAATCCTTGTTGTATCTGATCTTCAGAAACCATGTACACGGCGTAAGGATCGCGAATAACGCCAGTCCGATCCGGTGACGCGTGCCTACTCATGCTAGTACCCGCAGCCTCTAGCGACAATACGTCGAGCCAAATGGGTCCATACAACATGCGCGCTAAAGAACGAGGATCAGGTGTGCTAATCGGTATAACGACTGTTTGACTTGATAAGCGCTCGAAAACGTCTCTAATCTCGTTCGCAAGGATCCCCGCTCCAAACTGCACAACGCAGATATTTGGAGGCGCATCCAGCTGCTCGAGTGCTTCCAAAGCAATTGAACCGTATGCAGGATACTCCAGTCCCTCCGTTACGTTCACAAAGCAACTATCGTTTAAGAGACCAGCATCACAGGCCAGAGTAGCTAGATCATCGTCGGCCAGGATTGCTTCTGAAAGGTCTACCTCAAGGATTGCGCCACCATACGAGCGTATTTGATCTATGAAGTCTTGCCCTGTGGCGAAACTGCCAGTGCTAGAGGGACCAAAGGTCCAAGCTGCAAAGTCAGGAGGGACAAAGCCCACAAACCTCGCCCACGATAGCTTGGCGCATGCGCGGGCGAAACTGATAGCGGTGTTACCGTAGCTGATGGAACCGAACAGTACATCACCATCGGACCGTCCAACTGCAGCGGAAGAAAGCCGATCTTTAAAAGTGCCCGTCGGATGGACAGACTCATCTTTAAGAAAAACTTGTGCGTGTCGCCCCACTCTTCCCAGCGCAAGGAGGGGAGTTGGATTTGATGACGTTGTGAGCATCGTATTTGCCGTCAATTATCCTCTAAATTGAATACTTGATCACCGAGGTTCGCCATAGAATCCGCTCTCGGTCAACTTTGTCCGGGCCACGGTGCAACATGCGACGATTATCAACGAGGAGAACATCACCTGGAGTCCATCTGTGTACATACCTTGGCTCTAGATCTAAAGCTGTCGCTATCCTTGATACCGTTCGCTTGACAGCGACGCCATTCATTCCCTGAATCGACGAGATCTTTCCCAAGTTCACAGAGATAGTTGGACATTGATGTTTATGATGATCAACAACAAACCGATGCCTGGAGCCACTCGCGTGAGCCCACCAACGATCGCAAATAAGAGCACGAAGTGGGTTATTAAGGTTTGACCATGCGGCATACCCATCGACAAAAGATGTGTTGCTTACAGAAGATGTTCCCTTAACAACATGATATATGGTTATCAGCGCCGGTGCGCTTGTACCTGCGAAGCCGTCAGCATGCCAGTACCGACCGACACCAACTGAATCGCCCGGACGCGATTTCACTCTGAAGAGTCTTCCTAAATGACGCGAATCTTTAGGCGAGGCTCGCTCTAGTGCACCGAGCCGGCAACCAAGCTCAACAAACTCTTCTTCGGTACCGAACCACCCTCGAACTTTGACGACGCCCGCGTTCATGATCATCGCTCTTAGAACTAAGGGGCTATCGAATATTGTCGAATGTGTCTCAAGTGGCCCCGAGAATGGGGTAACGCGGCGCATCGGGAGGGCACGTTCCATATTCAGTTGCGCTACTCCTCCCGCCTGAGAAGGCCGGAGAAGCCCACAATGACGATGGACATCAGAATCCAGCCCGCGACTATCTGGAACCAGAACCATTTCTTTATTGCACCTGCTTCAAGTTCACGTTCCGCCCAACTCACCCAAGGTTGAAATGAATTGGGCAGTTTGACAAGTCCGGGATAGGTTTTGCGCAAATCTACGGATATGTCACCCGCGTCGTGTGGAATCCAATTGCTTTCCTGGTGAAGAGTCGCAAAGGGGAGAAATACGTCCAATGAATAAAGCCAGGGCTCAAAGCTCTCATACATTGAGTTTGCAGCCCTTGCGCGCTCGAGATATTCACTATCAAGTACGGCGATTGCAGGGGCCGGACGCATTAGTCCAGTGTCCTGGGCTACAGAGAACATGACCCAACCGATCGACCAAATGGCAACGATAACTACAATTGGCCGACGTAATGCATAGCCGTAACCAGTGAGCCAGCCCCAGAAAACGAGTCGGAACGGCCACTCGATCCAATTCCACCATTTGCGCGGGCCATGATGAAAACGCCATGAGGATCGCTTGCGCAGTATGAACCTAGCGTTCTGACTATGCCCCATTTCTCGCAACACCTTGGATAAATGTGTCCACGGCTGAGGTTTGAAATCCCCCTGCAAGTCGTTATTGGGCTGACATAGTATCCAGTGGAGTCTTCGCTTAGCGTCTATTACCGTCCGTTGGGCGCCATCAATATATGATTCTGTGAAGGATTCATACTCGAAGCCGTCGAGGACGAGCTTGTTCTTTCCCGGCCAGCCCGTTCCATCATCAGCAAAACTCTTTGTCTTGGTATCCCGAAGGTTCAACATGCCTTTGATTTTTCTTAATTCGCAGAAGTAAAAGACCCCTTCGATCTGGCAGGACCGCAATTCAACGGCGATACCTTCGACATCTTCAAACGAGGCGTCATGGCAATGCAAATTGCCCGTAATTCTGCTTCGGACAAAGTTTACCTCGCCCACAGATTCAAACCCCTCACGGAGGAGAACGCTACCTCCTATCCTTGCCGAATTGCAATGGAGCGCCTTCCCACCTGCATTCCGAAACGTGCCACCCGAACAGGAAAGATGGCCATTAATCTGCACAAGGACTAAGCTCACTTCTCCTTCAGCAATGAAGCCTCGATGAAGCAAGGCCGATGCACCAAACTCAGCTCCTTCGCAGTTAAGCACCGGCCCGATGTGATTGCCATTTTCTGGCTTGAGAACGGCGCCTTTAAGATTAAGCGTCCCCTTCAACTTAGCATTAAGGAGTGAAATAGCACCCGTTCTAACTAGCGTCAGTTCGAAGTTACCATCAATATGCACATTTTCAGCCTCGATGCTGGGTACCTTGCACCCAGTAAGACGGACTTGCCGTAGACGTGCGTTGCGCAGGAAAATGATGGATTCAAAACTGCTGTTTATGATTTCAATAGGTTTGTCGTAATCTATTGATGTTAAGTCGAACGTGCCAATAATTACGGCGTCACCAATACGTATGCCACTCTCATCATGCCACGTGGGACAATCCTCTTCCGAGACTCGACCTAGGATCAGCTCACGGATGAATTCCGCACGAATCGCATCTCCGCCATTACTTACCTCAGCCGGGTGTTCATGATTGTCGGGCTCTTCGTCTTTAAGCAGTCTGCGGCGTTTGTTTTGACCACCAGATTTACTAAATGCTTTTGGCATGAGCCGATGTGAAATCATCCATTCCCTGTAGTGGGAAGGACTCCATATTTCTCCCTTACTTACTGCGTCGACGAGACTCAGCTCGACCTGGCTCGGCGGAAACTTCCACATGCTTCCCTCCCTAGGTGTCCTAAAAAGAGCAAACGTGGTGATTACAATTAATTGATACTTCTAGGCACTGATGTAATCAAGGGGCCGAGATAGGATCTATTTAGGAACAACGGTCCTTTAACACTCCGTCTGCTCATGCATCTACATTAGAGGAGCCGGAGCCGTTCTGGTTTTGTACCGCACCCTGTTCACAATCAGCGATCCAACTGTATTGCCACAAGAGACCGTCGGTCGGAAAATCCCAATGTGACGAGAAAAAGGGTATACTTGGTATCTGAGATTTCAGAACATCTTGGAGTGGAACGCCCTCGCATATATGTCGAAGCATTCGAGCGGCTGTACCCGACTGCCCCGCCAATAGTACTAGCTCACCCTCATGTCGTGGCAGAGTTTCAGCGCAAAATTGGCGCCACCGAGTGGCCACGTCGCTCCACGCCTCACCGCCTTCATAGGGAATGGAAGGTGTTGCGGCTCTTGAGGGAGTAAGCTCAAGTGGATGGCCTTTGTGCACACCATAATCAATATTGTTCAAACGAGCATCAGCAACAGGGCCTTCAATTCCAAGCAACTCGGTAAGCAACATTGCACTACGCGCATGCCGAATTGTCGTAGGACAATATGTAACACTAACGAGGCGTGCAAAACATCGCAGCAGCGGGACCGCCGCCGCGATACGACTGCGCCAACGCTGGGCAGTAATGGGCTCTATGTCGATATCTCGAGACCGGAGGCGGTTGAGATTGTCGGCCGAAGGAAGGTGCCCGAGAATTAGTATTGTGCAGCTGCATCTCGTCAATTCACCGGTTCCGCTCAATGAAAAAAACAAGCTAACGCCTAGTTGTTTGGAGAGCACTTTAATAATATCTGTGCGGCTAGTGATACGCAACGTAACATTGTCTGTCATATGAATAGTGAGCAACGTAGTACCGTCACGCTCGTAGGGTCTGCACACACCGGGCGGAGAGGCAACTTTTGTCCTTGCCTCTTTCAAGCTAGACGGCCGTTCGGTGCAGATAGCAGAGTCGATTGGGAAGTTTCTTCGATCCCGGTGGATGGCCCAAATGGGGCAATACGCATGATGGGGCTGGCGATGTCTTCAAATGGTCTATTTGTTGTTGCGGGATCTTTAGACGTTTCGTTCTTGGCCATATTTAACCATAGACTCGAGCAGACGGGGTGGTACGAACTACCAGGCGCATCAGATCCTCATGGTCTGGTCGTGGAAGGCCAACACTTGTGGGTGGTATCCTCGAGGACCAACCAAGTTATCAGGTACAAAATGTCGGTGTCGGGAGCTTTCGTATCAGATACTGTATTCGAGCATACCGACGTGGAACCTCAGCATTTTAATGGTCTCGTCCGACATGATGGCGGGTTGATTCTCAGCGCGCTTGGGGTCAGTGGACAGCAAGCTCACGAGGTAAAGTCGACTGGCTACTTGATTGATATAGAGCGTTCTCAACAAATCCGTACGGGGCTTGACCAGCCGCACAGCCCCTATTCGTACAACAGCTCATTTTTTTTCTGTGAGTCCCGAAGTTCTGTCGTCTGGCGCAACAACGAGCCCCTTGCCCGACTAAATGGCTATCTACGAGGTTTGGTAGTCGCAGCTGATGGTCTTTTACATGTAGCCGAAAGCGCTCAACGGCCTCGCCGGGAACAGCTCACTGATAGGCGGCCAGACGCAACAATTTGGACACTGTCTTCCGATGGACGCGTACTGGCTCGCCATACGCTGGTCGGTTTAGGTCCTGAGATCTATGATCTCGTTGGGTTGCCCTAAAACACTCACCGAAATACGGGGACAAGTGACAGACCCACATCACCTGAGACAGCAGATGAAAGAACACTTGGGTTACCCAAAGTTTTCTGTGTACCGAAAGTTCCTTCTCTGGCCTACACGGAATCTGGTTGGGTCAGGCTAACTTGCGATTGAAGCCCGCCGCTTCCGTTTTCGCGTTAGGCTCTGATTCTTAAATGCCTCAACTCCCCATTCTTAAGCAGCTGTGAAGAGTTACGGCGAATCGGAGTGAGCGCTCGCCAAGACTCATCATACTTTTCCGTAAATCTGTGTTTCAAGATTCCCGTTGTGTTTGTTTGGTTTCCGACGTTCCGCGTGCGCTAAGATCATGTCAACGACAGCCATCTTAGTAAAGCGACAGAAATTCTTGGTCGAATCAAAATCACCGTTCTCAAAGTATTTGTTAGCTGGGGCGCCGCCTCCGCAAAGATTGAAGTAGCCGCGTTCTGCCTTGCAGGCGTTGGTTTCCCTGTCGACGTCGCTAAAGAGGCTAATCATCTCTGGCCGGATTTCAATTATCGGATCGGAATTCGTATTGCCAACTATGAAATCGTTGTATCTTGCGTCTCGATGACCCAACAGCTCTGGTGAAAACGTAGACAACGCCCTATCCCAGCCCATAGTTATCATTAAGAATGGAATATTCTGGTGGTTATGGCTCTTCCTATGTCGGCCAGGTAAAAGCTGTTCCAACGCCTTGGGCGCAAACTCCCATGAAGCCCCTTCTGATAAGACAGGCCCCGGTTCGGTTTTGTGAGTTTGGTCAACTGTTCTTTATGTATCACCGAACATGAACAACAAAATGAGTCTGTTGAACTGTGAGGCCAAACTACGAGCACTCAGACCGAATGTTCAACGAACCCCAACATGAAACGAAACAACCACCTAATAGGTTCCCCCGGCGCAACGATAACTGGCATCATCTGCAAACGTCTAGACCGCGATCACGCAATCTCTTTTCCGGGCCTAATTCTAGATGTCGGGCTCCTACGAAAATGACTTCGCCGATTGTGGTCAGATGAGGCCTTGAAGCTCCTAAAGCAGTTGCCCACTTCGACCTTCGTCGCAGTACCTATAAACAGGGGTTATGGGTCATGTCCAGTAGTATAGTTTTAGGCGTCCACTCACCGCTTGAAGCAAGTCTAGTTGAACAATTAGGTGGAGCTGGCATTTGGGTCAGTGGTTTTTCAATTTCCGCGGCTTGTTTTGGGCTTCCCGATGAAGATGCTGCAAGGATCGACGACAAGTTGCTCATCATCGAACGGATCTTGAAGTCAAGCCAAATTCCGGCAATCGTAGACATAGATAGTGGCTCCAATGACGTAGGTGAATTTGCACACCTGCTGTCTTCATTGTCGGAGATGGGTGCGTATGCCGTATGCGTAGAAGACGAGCGGACTCCAAAAGTCTCGGCGCTATACGAGTCCGACCAAGATCTACTTACCTCCGAACAATTTTCTGAGCGCGTCGCATTTGTAGATGAAAGGTTCGCTGGAAAAGTGATCGCCCGCACGAACGGCTTGGTCAGAGGCTATCCGGCAACTCACGTCTGCGAAAAAATTGACCATTTGCTAAACAATGTTCCGGAAGTTTCGGATGTTGCTTTGCACGGTGACAACCCTAACCTAATGCTGACCGTCATAGAGAAATACCCCAACCTAAATTTCTCAATCATTATGACACTCCTGGACGAAGAGAAGACTAATGCTGCACGAGAGTTGCGCGTAGATCATCTCATATTTGGTCATGACTTGCTGTTCGCATCGATCGTAGAAACGAGTCATGTAGCTAGACAGCTTATTCAAACAGGTACGTCGCCGGTTGATCGTAGTGCTGCTCGCCACCTCATTGACACTCTGGTAGGTAGGACAGCGACACTCAGTGATATTTCGAATGAAATGCTCGAATATTATAATGAGAGAGCCCCCGAGTACGAAGACTGGTACGATCGCGAGGGCATTTACGATAAAGGCGAAACCCTCAACGAACGCTGGTCCAAGGACGTAGATCATGTGGCAAGCGTTCTCCAAAAAATCGAGAGTCAGAGCATCATTGAATTTGCAGCTGGAACAGGGAAATGGACGAAATTACTTGCACGTAAAAACCAAATACTCCCAACAGATGCTTCCTCCAAAATGCTCGACGAGAATTTCAAGAATACCGGCATAAAGGGACTAATCATCGATATTTATCAAGATCTGCCGGACGCTTTGCTAGGCAAGTTTACGGCTTGTTTTTTCGGGTTCCTAATTAGCCACGTTCCGAGAGGGAAAATTGAGGCACTTTTCGAACGTATTGACCAAGCCTTGTCCCCGCCGGGCGGACAAGTAACTATCCTAGACTCCTACTACAATCCAACCGAGCTAAATTGTCTGTCGCATTCAAATGACATTCAACTAAGAACGTTGAAAGACGGACGAACATTTCGTGTGGTTAAACACTATTTCACACGCGTCGAGCTGGAGACGATGGCAGACAAGTACCTTGCAGATTGGTCGATCGAGTTTACAAAAGACTACTTTTTCATTTTAACCGGCACACGTAAACTTTGAGATCGAGCGTGTCTTCAGTGAAACCGGGGACTGACATAAATATCACGTTCTAGCCTTTGCGTCTCTGCAAAGGAGCGAAATTCAACAGCCTTAATCTCATCACCTATTAAGTCTGCAGCCAATGCTAACTGTTCGTATGTTCGATCAAGTAGCCAAAAATTCTCCTGATCTACTTGAAGTTCTAAACTGCGGCGAAGCAGAGAGCGACCGCGCTCTAACCAATTACTCGCATTGTTGGACTCGTTGCGATGGCGAGTAATACAAAATGCCCCGTAGTGAAAATAAGTTGCTGCGATGCGAAATTTGTCTCCATCCATCGTCCGTACCTGGATAGCTCTCTCGAAAATGCGTTGCACTCGATCAGCATCTCCACCCTCATGCTGGTAAAGGTAAGCGTACGCCTGAGCGATATTGTTGAGACAAGACCCGACCATCTTTCTGGAATTGTCTCTCCGAGCTATCCGATAAGCTCTCCAATAGTCTTTGATTGCTCCATTGAAATCACCGCGCCGACGCTTCGTGGTCGCAAAATTGCTGATCGAGAGCGAGGCTAACTCGTAATCATCACTATCGACTGAAAGCTCGACCATTTTCTGATACAGAGACTTAGTTTCATCAAATGCTCTTAAGAAGTCTCCCATATGGGCATCGACGTTTAGAAGCCAGGCTTGAGCTTTTTTGCTGAGGCGTCGGGACCGGAGTCTACCGATGATCTGGTCCAACTCATCATGACTATTAAACGACAAGTATCGTGTGCAAATACGTCCTAACAATCGTGCCGCGCCTTCGTAGTCGGAGGCGCTAATCAAGAAGGCAAGTCTTTTTCGCTCTGCAAAGTGCCTATCTTTACTGTCTTTGTGCAGTCCACGATATTCAAAATCCAAGTACTGAGCGGCAAGCAGGTTTAGTTGGCGTAGCTTATCGAACGCCATGGTCTTGAGAATGGCCTCGCGTACCGTGGTATGCATGTGGAATACGTTATCCAATTGATTGAACGACAACAGCTGGCTATGCGCG
Source organism: Alphaproteobacteria bacterium (assembly GCA_028279895.1). Taxonomy (GTDB): domain Bacteria; phylum Pseudomonadota; class Alphaproteobacteria; order JANQMY01; family JANQMY01; genus JANQMY01. Next base: position 4,997 of record JANQMY010000071.1, on the reverse strand, counting down.
ACTTGATTGACCTCTACGTCCGTGAGTTCCAAGTATTCAAATAGCGACACTGATACGCCACCTTCTAGAACTGCTATCAGTTGTAACGCTTCAAAAACATTCGTGGTCTCACTGCCTGCAATTGTCTCAATCAGGTAAGCTTGAAACTTTTCGGAGCTCTTCCGATGAGCTTCATCGAGCGTGTGGAAAGATAGGTAGCGATCGAGCAGGTTTAGTGCGAGCGGGATTCCGCCAGTTACGGCGTGAACACGTTCTATAGACCAGTCCTCACTTTCATCAATTGCCATTGATAACCTTGGCAAAGATGGGATGTATTCGGTCTCGCATTGTTCAGGAACTAGAGGTTCAATATCGAGGCTTTCGACTCTGAGCAGTGCATTCAGTAATTTTGGCACAGGGGCGCGTGACGTAATGATAACTTTCGATTTCCCACCTTCTTCCGCCAATTGCCTGATTATGGGAAGAACATTAGAAATCAAGCAGTCGCCTTGATCGGAAAGAGCGGCTTCAAAATTATCAATAACAATCAATAGACGGTTCTGTTGCAGAATAGAAACTGCAGTAGCAATCCTATCTTCTTCGGATACCTTTGAGTTGCCGTAGATAGACTTGAACGAGTGAACCCCTGCTTTTGCGAATGTGTCATTCAAAAATTTTGCAAACTCGGTCGTATCCGTTTTGGGTGTGACCCTCAGCACACCTGTAGCTGAATATCGTTTTAAGAACTCACGAACTGCTGCGGCTACCAAGACCGATTTCCCAACCCCAGCAATACCAAACACCCAAAGGGCATTTGCCGAAGATTCTTCGAACCTACGAATGAAGTCTCGTTCTCTTGTTCGATTTATGATTTGACTCTCCGGAATAGAGTTTATCGATAAGGTGGGCGCCGATCGCGGAATCTTTACCGGAGATACTGCAATAAGTCCGTGCTGTATTCCGACTTGGGGGTACTTCTTTGATAAAGCTGAGAGGTCGCGACGATCCCAGAAAGTGAGAGCCACTGACCATTTCTTGGCGGCCACAGAAAGTGCAGCAGTATCTCTATCGTTCAACTCAGCAGTTGTTGCCACCAAAAGGCCGACCTCTGCTGAAGCAGCATTCTCGATATGTGGTTCCAGTAACTGCAGTTCAGGTATTCGGTTCGAGAAACAAACCAAGGTCCGGTCATTCAGCTGTTCTCGTTCTTTATAATCAGAGCAGATCGTTTTGAGCGTACCGTATGAAAGCCGTTCCCAAGTAACTGAAGTCAGACTATTGAGGATAATCGCTTCAAGCGATGCCACTAACTCACGGTTGGTTTCAGATGGCCGACAAATAGAGAAATGATCCGCATCGAGTGCCCGGCAGTTCTCCAAATCGTTACGAGGAGCACCGTACTTCCGTGGAACAATGGTATCATGAAGTCCATAAAAAAACGTATGTGGGACAGACAGTCGGATTTGATCCCAAGCATGATTGAGTTCTTGAAGGAACGGATTGTGTGATGACAAATCTGCAAATTGCCGATTGCCTAAGATTTTGCCGAATTGATTGAAAGAAATAGACGGTATTCCCAGGTGTGGGGTTCCTAATGTAATGAAATGTGAGACTTTAACGCGAGACGATTCCGAAAGCCGCGTCAGAAGCGATTTGACTACAATTCCGCCCATGCTGTGTCCAACGAGTACGAAGTCGTCATACTTTTCCGCCAGGGACTGAAAGCCATCTTGGAGATTCTCGACGGTGTGAGACAATGAGGCTGCAGTTTTTAACGGTTTGGCGTCAGGACGAATAGCTCGCTTCATATGATTCACAAACGAATTGCGAAACAGGCTCGTACCGTACGAATACTGTGCTCGATCAAAGTGCTCAAGAATTGAAGCGTTGTCTTGAAGGTGCTGGAACAGGTGACGCTGATCATCACCGACAAATGTATCGACATTGCTGTTGAACCCATGGACGAACAGTACGACCCGCGACCGCCCAGTATGGAACGTTTCCAGCATCGTGTTACATAACCCCTGTTTATCCACTAAAGATGCCACAAATGATTGCATGGTAGCGCTATGTCTACTTTAGTCCAATATCGAGAAACGGGTTGTTAAACATAATCTTTCATAAGGGGATTTTTTTGTTTCGAGACAACCTAAATGAGATTTCCAGATGCGGTCGAGAAGTTCCTTTTCTTCTGTTCTGTCGAACGAAAATTATCGGCCCATACAGTCCAGGCTTATAAGTCTGACTTAAGAGCGTTTGGCCGTGTAACATCAACGAAGGCAAGCATCTTGGATATCAAGGCAGATGATATCCGGCATTTCCTCGCTCACATGATTGAAAACAGAAATTTGTCTGCGGCTACAGCCCGACGCCGCGTGGCTTGCTTAAAGTCTTTTTTCAAATACTGCGCTGAAGAGCTAGGTGTCGAGGGACCTTTTCGCGAGTGGTCTCCTTCAATCAAAAGACCCCAACGATTACCGCGCGCTCTCGATCGCTCAGATGTACAGAAACTACTTGGAAATAAGAGCTATCTAGGGTCTTCGGAAGCTATTGAGGGATTGGGACACTTGCTATCGACCCAGTTTACCGTAGCGCTCATTGCGCTAACAGGGATTCGAGTTTCGGAGCTTTGTGCTATACGGCTGTGCGATGTCGCTTCCGACGGCGCCTCAATAGGAATCGATGGCAAGGGCGCTAAAGAAAGACGGGTTTACATTACCGATGACGCGGTCAAGGGGCAGTTGTTAGAGATTAAACGACGACGAGCCGAAACTGGGAAGTTAGATGACCCGCTTTTCGTCAACTCCCGTGGTGGTCCGATGACACCTCAAACATTTAGGCGACGGTTGAGACATTTAGCGGTGCGGTCCGATATCGGTGATCGCGTGACACCTCACATGCTACGCCATACGGCCGCAACGCTTCTCATTGAAGGGGGCGTGGACATTCGGTTTGTACAAAGATTATTAGGGCATGCCTCAATCGCAACAACAGAGATCTATACCAAAGTCACGGATGAAAGCTTGAGACGTAGGCTGGAAGAAGCGAATGTGCTTGAAAACTTGCTCTGATCTTCTCAGTGGCATTCACGGGCATGTTTGATTGCGTTCAGCCACATCGATGATCGCCGTATTGAAAAACGCCTGACTGACTGGGTTCCCAGCAACGGTTATGGTTGCAGAGCCAATACGCCTTGGCGGGTTTGCTTGACCGGCCATATAGTCGAAGAACGCTGAAGCCTCACCGATCGAGTCAAAAAACATGTCTTGCGGACCTCTCATGCCTGATGCCTGCATTTGAATTGTCGAACCACCAGGCTGTCTGATGTACCAATTCGGTACTTTCAATTGCTCTTGGCTCACAATATCAAACTGGTCGCCAGCGCCACTATGACCCACAAGTTGCAAAGTAACGTTGTCGTCGGACTCGGTATTTGTATCGTCACCGTCGATGACTCTGCGCAATACACCTTCGGCATTTACCGTGAGCTTGACGGGCTCGCAGCTTTTCGGAGGCCTGATGATCCCTGTTTGTAAACGCGGACCGGACCTCGCGGCAGATGGTGCTTGAAAACTTGTTACGATCCGCGAGCCGTCATCCGCCGCCACTGTAATGGTCAGGTCGATAGTTTGAATGCCGACAAGATCTCTGCCAAGCGACCCTCTCTGTTCCAACCTAGCCTCATGGTCTTTAAGTACACCGTACAACGGAAGGATATTTTGACGTAACCGAACATTCTCGACAAGTTCCCGTGCAAGCTCACCTTCGATATCCAAGCCTGCAAAATCGGGCGCCAAAGTGTCGAACTCCGCAGCTGCGCTGAATGTATTGCTCTGAGTGAACTGCAGGTCCCCTAAGTCAACTTCTACAAGGGGACTCGAAAGGCGGCTCCAAGAGGCGAATTTCGGTGACTCATTGCCGCTCAATACAAAATCGGTTCTCAATCTCGTCAGCCGGTCCGCTTCACCAATTGAGGATACGCTCGAGGTTTCGTAATCCACAGTGACGGCGATCCGGCGCGAAAATCTCGTGTAGTTAGGCGCGGATTGCGCTGGAGATGGTGATATCCGTGTCGCCATCAAGGCACCAATCTGAGTCGGTGTTACAGCTGCACCCCCACTCATAGCTTTAATCGCTTCAGCTAATGCGTCTTCCGGAATTTCAGATAGACGCCGGACGCTCGGACTTGGCGTACTGCCTGCAACAAAAGCCGAAACGTCTAAGATGTTCTCTTTTGCTGACCCTGGTCTAACCGTATCGTAGCGCTTAGTGAATTTTGGTCCCAAGCAGGCTGAAAGAAAAATCGTTGTCCCCGCAAGAAAAATAAGGGATTTGGTGGTACGCATACCTTAACCTCACCCATCAGACTCTATGCGATAGATAACGCCGCCATGGCGACGTCCGCTCGGAACGTAAACCAACGATTTAGCTTCTGTTTTGACTAATTTGATCCCAGACTTCGAAATTGAATCCTCTTCGTCATTGTACGTTTCGTAAGCCCTTAAGACCTTGATATCCGCCGTAATCTGGTGGGTGCCGATCCACTTTCCGGCGCGGCCGCGTCTATGTTTGTTCATGATAAGGATAAAATCGCCTTCATGGGTCATTGGCACCGCCTGCAAGCCATCAAAGAGATATTTCTTTAAAGTTGTATCTCATATCTCCTAAATTCACAAGTAGTGCAGGCAGATGCGTGTCTTCGTGAACCGAGTTACCTGATCGATTATGAGTTTTCCCTGTTGAGTTTTCGGACGAGTTTTGTTTTGAGATCGAGAATTTCGGCTGTTCTGATTAAGATACGCGAGTCGAATTGGGCAAACTTGACCGTTGTTCGCTGTAAACACTTGTCATTAGGCAGTCTGTCCCTTTAATCGGCGGAGACCAGTTCACTCTCCCCTGCCCCCACCGCCATTTTGTAATGGTCCATTCTTGTCACATGGTTTACATTTGATACCGGAGACATGGTTTACACTTTCTCCGGGGTGAAGGGGTTGGGCCCTGGTTCGACACGGTCCTCT
>JANQMY010000597.1 GCA_028279895.1 Alphaproteobacteria bacterium | reverse complement strand
TGCGATGACGTCCCCAATACAAGCCGCCCGTTCACCTCGTCAGGAGGTTGACGGCAAAATTCCGACCCTAGCAAATTTGTAATTCAAGTCGGAATCTCTACGCGGATATCTGCATTTTTGCAGAATTGGTTTGACAGCCTGGTTTCGACTTGTGCTTCCAAGCGGGGCAAAAAACAAACTGAGATTCTTATGCTCAGTGCGACCAAGAGCGGAAACGGCGGCAATGCTTCGTTAGGGCTTGCCAATGGACGGTTGCTATCGCGCGGGATAGGCATGTCACCGCATCAACTTCAACACGCCCAAGCGCGTGAACGCCATATCGCTCAACATTTGGGAAAGGCCGACGACTGCGCGCGATGCGTTGGCATCCCGATGATGCGGTGCGGACGGTGCTGCGCGGTGCCGGCGACAAGGCGCTTGTCTCAAGCGCGGATGGCGGACGGCACGCTCGTGTTTCCTTCTCTGAAGGTCCGATCCCGGACCGTCAGAGGTAGCGGACTTTGCATTTGAACGAGGAATCGAGCGGGGCTCAAGTCAGCCGCTGGAAGTTACTGCCGGCAATTTGTGCGATGCCTATAGACCCGGACCAGAGGAAATCCGCTTTCTATCGAGTTATACCGAACAGGCCGATCTCCTGACTCCTTCAGCCGGGCCGCTTGTAGCCCCCGGCTCATACCAGGTAGATTTTCCAGCCTCGCACCGCCGGCCGGCGTCATGTATGAGCTCGCCCATACATCGATGTGGACAAACGAAAGCGCAAACTCTACGAACCTAACTTGGTGAAACTTATGCGATCTACGTGGCAAACTGCGTCAAGGGTAAAGTGTCTCATAGCAAAAGTTGAGACCATCTTTCCTCTCATCCGATGCGTGTAGTCAACTGAACCTGGATTCTGTTGTGATGCTTGAGACAAAGCGGCCTGATCCCTTCGGCACCTTGATCTTTGCCACCCTCGCGGCCGCCTTCATCTTCTTCAGCCAAGCGTACTTGCAGAACGTCCATCTGACGACGACAAATGGCCTCTGGAAAAGCATGGGTATCCAGGATTTCATGGATAATCCAAGCTGGGGTAATCTGCCAACCGCCAATATTCTTCTTCATCCTTTGCACGCCGCTTTCGGGTGGATGTATGATCTTTTCGGGATTCATTCCAATACACGGTGGCGTCAAATGGCCGTCACCAATGGCGTTTTCGGCATCGTTGGCGCGGCTTTCATCTACTATTTCGTATTCCTTTGGACTCAGCAGCGTCTGGCATCGTTTCTCATCGCTTCTGCCTACTGCTTCGCCGGCCATTATGTACTCCATAGCATAACCAACGAAGACATCATGCCGGCCTTCGTCTTCATGATGATCGCGACGCTTATTGCCTCCGAAAAGTTCACCGCCCCGCACTATCGCGACATTGCCTTGGTCGCCATCCTATTGAGCTTTGGGTGGATGCTTGAATGGCGGATCATTTTCCCCATTCTGCCACCCCTATGCCTGGCTCTTCTGTTGTCGGCCGGAAGTCTCTCACAGCGCGCGCTGCGCCTCGCCCTTCTGGGCGCGATCATCTTGGTGGTTCCCGCCGTGATTGCGTTTTTGTCATGGGCGACGGGTTACCGCACCGTCGCTCAGGCCATGGAGTTTCTCTGCACGTTGGTTTGGACAGGTAAGGGCATCGGCACGGGTTGGGGGGGATTCGCGCTCACTAAGCTCATTCTCCTGCCCGTTGGTATTGGCGAAGCCGTGTTCGCGGGACGCTATTTTACCGATCCGCAATGGTATGTCGGGCCCTATCGCTACTCGATCTTTCTGGGTATCCTCCTTACGTCCACCATGTTGGTGGTAGGCTTGGTTTATTCGTGGCGAAATCGGTTCGATGCATCGGTCAGGACGAAGTTCATCATCTTTTGCGGGCTCTTCGTCGCTGGTGGTGTCTTCAACCTCTATGTCCAACCCACCGACCCTCAGTTTCAGTTGAACGTAATGCTGGCCGCACTTCCTGGCTGGGCGCTGCTTATCTGCGGCCTCTTAAAGGTGGGTCGGCAGGCGACCCGCTCAGTGCAGCGCAGCGCCGTCCGTGCACTCATTACAACGCTGCTTCTACTGCCCATTTCGTGGACCTACTACTACTTCAATCTCCTTGCCGGGGGCGACGCGATCAAAACGTCCTATGTCCGAGGGGTGTCGGCCGAGTTCGACCTGACCGAAACGGTCTTTCTGTTTCATGGGTTTGAAGGCGAGCTTACCTGGTTTGTTCTCGAGCATGGCAGCGCGACACCCAACGCCTTCAACATCGAACAGTTTCCAGCGGACACTCCAACCTTTAAGTGGCTCTCCTATGCAGAGCCTGCCATCTCCAGACCGCAGTTTACAGGCACTGAGCATGCCGACCTCGTCATGGCATGGATCGATCATGCACTGGATCTGGGATACCGGGTGTTAACGCCGGATACCTGGGGCGCGACGCGTGTCCATTGGGTGCATCATTTCGCTCAGATCGCGGATAAGGACAAGGCCCTTGCCATTCGCACCGCCTTTCACGACGCCTATGCGTATTCGCCGGTCTTTACGAGCAATTCGGGGCCTGATTTGGTTGAAATCACGCGGCGCTGAGTTTTATCATCATGGACAAAACGCTCTCGATCGTAGCTCCGTGCTACAATGAGGAAGAGGTCCTTCCTGAGTTTTTGCGGCGGTCCATCGCCGCCGCCGAGAAGCTTGGATTGCCTTATGAGATCATCGTGGTCGACGATGGCTCCAGCGATCGCACATGGAAGCTGATGAAGGAGGCCGCGCGGGGGCACCTTCAAGTGCAGGCCATAAAGCTCCTGCGCAATCATGGCCACCAACTGGCGCTTTCCGCCGGCCTTGCTCATGCCAGGGGCGACTATGTCGTAAGCATCGATGCAGACCTT
>JANQMY010000557.1 GCA_028279895.1 Alphaproteobacteria bacterium | reverse complement strand
TCCTTCAAGTCGGGCGGCGTCTCGTTGTCGAGGCTCGCGGCGAGGACTTCGCTGCCGAGCGGCGTGTAGCCGCGATAGCGGTCTGGCGGCATCTTGAGTTGCATCTTCTCGTCGAACGGCCGCGCGAAGTATTCGCGCGAGACGGCGAGCATGCGCTCGATCAGGGCGGGATCGACGCCGTGGCCGGAGATCGCGAGAAAGCCAAGATCGCGGCACGCCGCATCGACCGCCTTGGCGACCGCCGCCTTGCCGGCCTCGCTGCCTTCGAGATACGGGCCGATGTCGATGACGGGGATATGGCTCGCGGTCATGGGGGTCGATCTTCGGCGGAAGGGTAATTGCATTGCGCGCAATTGAGGATGTCTGCTGTTGGGATGCAGTCTATCTGGCCTACGGCCGGTGCGCACTTCCAACGACTCCATAGCTGCTATGAAGTTCAGCAGCCCGCCACCGCAAGTCTTCACGCGGACAACGATGTCGAGCACTGCGATGCCGCGAAATGCCATCGTGTCGACAGCGGCAACCATGATCAGTGCGACGCTAGGTGCGCCTTGGACTGACACCTCGAAACCGGTTAAAGCGAGAACCCATACTCGGCACGACCCTAATGAGCTCGAAAACGGGGGACCGAAGCTTGGAAGTAGTGCAGGTCTCTAGCCAACTCCCATATCGCTTAGTGTTTGCGGTCCTTTGGCGGGTTGGGGTCGTTCCCATAGCTATCACTATCGCGAATCCTCCCGTCCTTTCGATGGATCACAACCTCGACGCGATCCCGGATCGCTTGGTCACGCGCTCTCTCGATGGCATCACGCTGGGTATCGTGATGAGTTCCCACACGGCCAGCACCTTCCTTGCGAGTAGCCCATCCATCTCGATGGGGCACGACATGAATGTCACGCTTTTTGCTCATAAATCTTCTCCTTAACGATTGACCAGGACGCCGATCAGCAATCGGGCAGGTCATCCAAATTGTTCCTGCTCGTGTTGTCTCGATCAGTGCGCAAGTACTTACCGTTTTCTCCTTCAACAACACGAACCTCGGTCCGGCCATCCGTCCAAGGCACGTAGTAGGTGTGCACGCCAGACTCGATGTCATTGATCGCATCGGCCTTCAGCCTCGGCGACCAAACAGATCCATCGTCACACAACGCCAGAATATCGCCGTCGCGATCTTTCTTGGTTTTCCTCACGGGCCTGTCGGCCATTACACCCTCCATGCAAGATCAAGCTGCTGCGCAGCATACAAAGCATGCTAAATTTATCAAGCAAAAAATTAGCGCGCTTGATGTCTAACGCACACATGTTAGTTTTCGCGGCGGTGAGAGACTGAGAGGAGCGTTCTTTGATGCAATTCAAAAATGAGCAGTGATTTCTCGGACCGAGTTCGGGCAGAAAAGCTAGGAGCCTTCTTGAGGAGCGCACGCAGCGGGGAGAAGTTGTCCTTACGGGACGTTGAGGACGCCACAGGAGGGGCCGTATCAAACGCCTACTTGAGCCAATTAGAGAATGGCAAGATCAAGAAGCCGTCCCCAAGTGTTTTGCATAGTCTTTCGACTGTCTATGGCGTAGAATATGAAGAACTAATGCAGCGTGCTGGATATCTTCCGACTCGAGACAAACAAAAAAAAGGTGCAAAACACGGCCGTGCCGCAACTTTTTCTATTGAAAACCTTACAGATGAAGAAGAAACAGAACTATTAAAGTATCTTGCATGGTATAGATCTAGGAAAGAATAGATCGTGAGAAAGCCCGATGATAGCAGCCTGACGCAAATTCAGCATGCAGCAGTCCAAGCCGAAGCACGGCGCGTATTATCTGAGGCAGATGCAATCGACAGGTTTCCAACACCTGTAGAAGACATTATGGAAGCTGCTGGTCTGGTAGAAATATCGGACGATATATTAAATGAAAATTTCATAGAAAAAATGCGGCGCAAAGCAAGTGGCGCGTTGAAGAGCGCGATTACTAAAGTCATAGGCCTATTTGATTGCCGTTCTCGATTTGTTTTTATTGACAAATCCCTTCACGCTTCAAAACAAACATTTGTTCGGCTGCATGAAACCGGCCACGGTACAATGGAGTGGCAATGTGATGCATATGCATTAGTTGAAGAGTGTCAAAGAACTCTTGACCCCGAGCTCGCTGACCTGTTCGAGCGCGAGGCAAATGTATTCGCTTCGGAAGTGCTTTTCCAATTGGATAAATTCGAAACTGAGGCCGCAGAATATGATTTCAGCGTTTTCACACCCATAAAGCTGAGCAAGAAATACGGCGGTTCGATTTATGCCACTATTCGGCGTTATGTCACGACAAGTTGGCGCGCCTGCACCGTCCTTGTACTCAATCCACCCCAATTTACAGAAGGCGACGGGTTTCGTGCCTACCTTCGTCGCCAGGTACCCTCGTCGCGTTTCACGGAAATCTTTGGTGCAGTAAACTGGCCTGAGTACTTCACTCCAGACGATTCAATCGGCACGATAATTCCTAAAGCGGGGCGTAAGGCGTCAGGAAAGCGGCAAATTGGTCTAGTCGACCGCCGTGGTGAGTATCGCGATTGCATCGTCGAAGTGTTCACACAAACATACCAAGTCTTTGTCTTGATCCACGATGTTGGAGCGCTTAGCCAGAAAAATTTCATTATGCCGAAATCTGCTAAACGCATTTCTCCCCGGCCGAACAGTTAGTGATTCAATTCCGACAGCACACCGACCGAGGCCATTGGCACCAAAAAATGGTCAACTCGAAAAATGGGCTCTGCGGTCTGTGACCCTTGAGTTGTGATGTTCCAGATTCATCCCAACAGAACCTCATGTTCGAACAGCAATAGCCGCGGATTTGCGCCGCGTCGGATGCGCGCGAACGGCCACTTGCGCCCGCGCCCGCAAAGGAGTTGACTGCACGCCATGGCGAAGGCGGAACGGGCCCCGGCGGCGGAACCGGGCGTAGTTGAGCGAGGTGAGCCGGGGTGGCAGGTCCGGGTGGATTGGCCCACGCGGTTCCGGCTGTATTCCG
>JANQMY010000541.1 GCA_028279895.1 Alphaproteobacteria bacterium | reverse complement strand
CCAGCCAAGAATGTAATCGCCGCCAACCGCCGCGTTGCGACCGGTGAGGACATCACCTTTCCATTGACCTTCGAAAACACCCTCGGTCGTGCCGCCCTCGTCGCCGGTTCCTTCATCAACCGGGCGCCAGCCCTGGGCCGGCCAGCGCGTAATTTCGATCCGACAGTCTTCGGGCTTGTCGACGAGATAGCCGTATCCCTCGAGCGTTTTGTTGCCGGCTTCGATCAGGGGCACCGATACCGTCGGCAGCGAGGGCTTCTCGCGGGCCTCGAAGATGTATTCTGGCGCGTTGGCGTTAGGTTTTGTGGGCGCTACAGCCATGACAACACTCGCTCGGAACGATTGGATTCCAAGCAGACATCATACAGCTTTTGATGACAATTCAAGGACTGCCGTGCCGAGGGAGCGAGATTCAGATGAATCTACAGCTTCTGGTCTTTGATTGAAAAATGGCCAGCCCTTAAGCCGCAACCAGTGTCCGGCGTTCGGCCAGGCGCCCGCTATCTGTCATAACTTCATAACAATCGAAGTTATGCTCCCGCGAGGTCGCAACCATTTCCTCGATGTTCGCGGCACAAGGCTGGCGCAGACCGTGATGCTCGATCAATCCACCGATCGGCGCGTAGAAAATGCCGACACGCTGCAACAGGCGAAGAAGAGCTGGCTCCATGACCGCGACCCAGTCAGTAATGTCGTGAGCGCGGCTGATCTCCATGATCGCGCGCATCAGCCCAAGTGTGATGTGCTGCATGACGAGCGGGCGGCCTGGGCTGTTGTCGCCGTAGGCCGTATCGGAAAAGCGGCGCCGGAAGTCCCGCGAAATGGCAAAGCGCGACACCTCCGCTGTGTGCGCCAGGGGAAAGCGCCGCCGATCGGAAAAGGCCGGATCGTCGCTGAATTCCTGCAGCGGGAAACTTCGCAGGGGGTCATTCGGGCGGCTCTGTACCAGCCGCACGCCGCCGGCCACATTTCCGCTTGCGCGGTGAATCAACAAGCCATGCAGCGAATGCCCGTCGTAGATATCGCGCTCCAGTCCCTCAAGGTTCTTGGGTTCAAAGGAGTTCTCGACACAATACACTTGATAGCGTAACCGGAACGCTTTCAGCTTCAATTCGTCGGTTGTTGCTTCGGCAACCTCGAAATGATGGTGAAACAGATCGACAAGTCGTAGTTCCGACATAAAAAACGAAAACCCCCTCAGATGGCCGAAACCTCGATTCCGGCCTGGCTTGTACCGCTCTTCCGGACATCCCTTCCCATTCTGCGAGAAAGGCCGGATTTAGAAGATGGAAGCGTCAGGGAACACGTGATCTGCAATTACCAATCAACTCAAACCTTGGTACGAGAGGAACGCATCAACCCCCACCCCAGAATCAGGAAACCATTCCCGACCGGGGCCTTTGCACTTCATGGTAGTTAATACTTTATTATTCTTTTCTTCCCCATGAAACTAACAGACGAATGAAATAGCACGATGTGTTATTTTTGTGGTACGGAGCTTACTTTACAATTGTGAAGAGTTTTTTACTTTGAATTGATTTTGTTTTTTCTCACGCAAATGCAGAACACTAATAGTAATTTGAATTATTGAACGCTTAGACGCGCACCTTTATAGCGCTCAATTTACACGGCGTCAGCCCAGATTATTGCACAAAAACAATGCAATTATTATGGTTAACAACCCTGAGTTCTAAGCGAAGATATAGGCGTTTCCGTTGTACGCAAGGGAACATGGCTGCCAAATCTCCTTAAGACTTAATTCCCGAACCCAATATACTTGTTAATAGGTTTGCTTCCGTGGTTAACGCAAAGAGCTGTTAACAGCCATTTTCCGCTGCGACGGAATCATGTGGCGACCAGCACCCGTCATCAAATACAACACGCCAAAGTTCGGCACGAACTGATCCATACAAGGATCAGTCGGGCTCGAGTAACTGGAGGTTCAAAAAAAGTGGGGGTCGAAGACCCGCCATTCTCGCTCGGACTAATACGGCCGATGGGGCCGCTCCGGACGACGTTGGGCGGTCAGGCTATGGCTCAGGTCCGGACCCACGGTATTGCTATGAAAGTGACTGTTACGAACCGAATTTGGAGGAGTTATGTTTTAAGAGTTGACGCTTCCGCTCCCATTCCAGTGCCGTACGGACGATAAAATCCAGATCGTCGTGGCGCGGCGTCCAGCCAAGCACCTGCCGGATCAAGCTGCTCTCCGCCGTAAGGGAAGGCGGGCGCCGGGCTGGCGACCCGCCTTCC
>JANQMY010000540.1 GCA_028279895.1 Alphaproteobacteria bacterium | reverse complement strand
TGCGATGTGTCCCTACATTTCCGGCTTGTACGCCCATCCGCCGACCGAATTGCAATCCCTTGTGAAAAACGATGGTTACATGCTGGAAAGCAGCCAAATGGCCGCGCTGGTCACCGTCTACGATCCAACCGGGGATCACGCCATCAATCCGCTTGCTTGGCCCTACCACGCCACCCCTTCGGATTTAGAGGGCCTGCCGCCCCACGTCATCTCGGTCAACGAGCTCGATCCGTTGCGGGACGAAGGTCTGGAGTTCTACCGAAAGTTGCTGACTGCCGGCGTGCCCGCAATGGCCCGGACATCGCACGGCACGCCCCATGCGGGCGACCAGATATTTCCCGATGTGGCGCCGGAGATCTATGCGGATCTGCTAAGCTCCATCGCCGGATTTACCAAAGGACTGTCTTAGCTCCTGCGCCAGGGCCGGCCGCGCGCTGATGACGCACTCGCGCGGCGGGTAAGGGGATAGCAAGCCTTCCGCTGTAAGCATGAGAGTCTGCGGGCGCGCCCGCCCGCAGAAAGGATTTGTTTACAGGTGGCTTGCCGGCTTATGAGTGAAAGTATTCCTACCGCCCGCGTCCTTGTTCTGGGTATCGATTCTGCCGAACCCACCGTGTTGCATGACATGGCGGCGAACGGCCTGTTACCGAACATTGCCGCACTGATCGCACAGGGGGTCAGCGGCACCGTTCAGAATCCCATAGGTTTTGAATCCGGTTGCGTCTGGCAGAGCTTTCATACCGGTAAATTGCCGGGCCAGCATGCCATGTATGACGGCCTAAGGTATTTTAATCCGCAGACATATGATTTTTCTTTTCTAAGCCAAGAAGAAATGGGTACGGATCATATCTGGCAGGTTCTTTCCCGGCAGGGAAAGCGGTGCGCGGTTATCGATGCGCCCTATGCCCAGGTCGATCCCAGCATGAACGGCGTCCTGATCACCGATTATGCCGTTCATGATGCCGCCTATGGCAGCAATGTAATCAAATTCTCGACCCACCCGCCCGAGATCGCACAGGAGGTTTTGGATCTGGTAGGTCCCGACCCCACGGACAGCGTTCAGGCCGACAATCGGCTGACGGAAACGGTCCATGATCATATCGCCTTCCGCGATATGTACTTTGCGCGGGTCGAAAAGAAGGGCCGGTTGATCTCGCATTTTCTCGACAAGGGCGGCTGGGACTATTTCGAAGCGGTCTTCACCGAGCCCCACAGCATTGGGCACAAGCTGTGGCATGTGGCCAATCCGGATCATGATCAGTATTCGCCGCAACTTCATGAGGCGATGGGCGACCCGATTCGCGACCTGAATCTGTTGATCGATCAGGCAATCGGCGATGTGCTGTCGCGCATCGACGACCGCACGCTGGTTCTTTTCTATATCAGCCACGGTATGGAGCCGCATTACACGGGGGTCGGGCTTCTCGACCACGCCCTGACGAACTTAGAGAAGGGCGTTCAGTCCCATGGGCAGCGATCGCTCAAAGAAAAAGTGCGCAGCGTGTGGCGTGCGATCCCCACCGAGACCCGCGGCAAACTGCGCCCGCTCAAGAAATACTTCAACGGCATGCTGTCGCCGCGGGTGGAAGACTTCGCCGGCAATCGGCGCCACCGTCGTTTCTTCGAAGTATTCGCGAATTACCGCACCGGCGGCATCCGTATCAAACTGCAGGGGCGCGAGGCCGACGGCCTGGTGAGTCCCGAAGAATACGACCCCCTGCTGGACCAGCTCACCCAAGACCTGCTCCAAATGGTGAATGCCGATACGGGGGAGAAGCTGGTGGTGGAGGTCTTACGGCCGCGGGACGTCTATGACGGCGATCATGCCGACCTTCTGCCGGACCTTCTGGTCACGTGGAACCGCACCAAACCGATCAACGCCATCTATTCCGAGAAAGTCGGCACCATCCGGCGTGCCTTTCCGGCCCCGCGCACGGGCGACCATTCGCCTTACGGCTTCTTTGCCGCTACCGGCAGAGGATTGCAGCCTCAAAGGCTGAACCGCACGGTGAATGCCATCGATTTCTTTCCCACCTTCTGCGAAGCGCTTCAGGCCAGTGCCGATGGCTGGCCCGGAATGCCCATTGCCTCCTTGCGCCCTTCCGTCAAAGCGACCGATCCGGAACTTGTCTAACGCGAATACAATTAAATTGCACGCTTAGATAACATCCGGACCCGGATATTAACTATAAAACTCTTTAGACGAAGAAAACTCTGTCTGAACTTTGATAGTTTTACTCTAAATGACTATGTTTAGGCCTCACCAATTGTTTACAAGGACCCAGTATTGAGAAATAGATGAGGTATTTCCTTGTGTAGTTTTTCGATCGGTTCCCGTTATGTCAGTCAAACCGCTTACCAAAGTTCTCGTTCTGGGAATCGATTCCGGCGAGCCCTCCCTGATGAAGAAATGGGCGGCCGAAGGATTGCTGCCCAACATGAAGCGGCTGCTCGAGAAATCCGCCTGGGGTCGCGTGGTCAACCCGAAAGGGTTTGAATCCGGTTCGGCCTGGCCCACCTTTCACAGCGCCAAAAAGCCGGCCAATTTCGGCCAATATGAAGGCCCGCGCTATTTCGACTCTCAAACCTATGAATTCGATCATGCCACTTTCGACCAGGTGCCGCCCGACTTCATCTGGCAGCGGCTGTCGCGCGCGGGCAAACGCTGTTTCATCATGGACGCCCCCTATGCGCTGCTCGACCCGTCCATCAACGGCGCCATGCTGGTGGATTGGGGGCCGCATCTGGCCGCCAAGGGGTATGGCGAGCCCGAACTCACCTCCTGGCCGCCGGAAGTCGCCCAAGAAGCCGTCGAAGTGGCCGGCACGGACCCATTCAACGGGGAAATGTGCGACAGCATCTCACTGGCGTCTCCCGCCGACTATCAGGACTTCGTTTACCGCCACATAGACCGCATGCTGAGGAAAGGCAAAATCGCGTCGCATTTCCTCAAAAAAGGCAATTGGGACTATGTGCAGGTGGTGTTCCCCGATTTGCACTGCATCGGCCACCGGGCTTGGCACATTTCCGACGAAACCCACCCGCAATACGATCCCGCCTTCTCGGAAAAGACCGGCGACCTGTACAAAGAAGCCTTTGTGGCCGTGGACAAGGCCATTGGCGAGATCGTCTCCCATGTGGACGAGCAAACCATGACCCTGCTCTATTTGAGCCACGGCATGCGCCAACAACGCACCGGCACCGGCGTTCTGGACCGGGCGCTGGCCCGCATCGAGGGCGACAAAGACGACCGGGGCGCAGTCAAAATAAAGAGCGGCATCAAAAACCTGTGGCTTCAAACACCGGCAGAGCTGCGCTCGTTTCTGAAGCCGGTAAGGCGGCAAGTTCGGTCACTGTTCCACAACCCGCGCCTGCTCGCCAACCCGCAAGATCGTCGCTTCTTTGAAGTGCCGAACAATAAACGCACAGGCGGTGTACGGATCAACCTGATCGGCCGCGAGGCCAACGGCAAAGTCGCGCCGGAGGATTACGACGCCGTGCTCGACGAGATCATCGCAGAGCTGTCGGAAATTAAAGACGCCGACACGGGCACACCGTTGGTGGAAGAATTCATCAAGACCAAAGACTTCCACAACGGCAAGTTCGAGGACAAACTGCCCGATCTTCTGCTGAAATGGAACCAAAGCCATCCGATCCGCGCCATCACCTCGGAGAAGATCGGCACCATCCAGCAGGACTATGAATATCTGCGCACGGGCGACCATTCGTCGTTCGGCTTGTTTGCGGCCAGCGGGGGCGGTATTCCCCGCGCGCCGTTGAACCACGACGTCCATGCGGAGGATTTCGGCGGTACTTTGATGGAAATTCTCGGCGTACCGGCCGCCGATACGGACGGCGCGGTGATCGAGCAGATGACGGCCTTCGCCAAAACCCCCGAACCGGCTCTCTGAGCGGCGGGGCCGCGTGGCCCGAAACATCGCCCCGATAAACCCTAAGACATCTCGTCGATGGCTTTGTTCAACGCCACAAAGCCGTTGATGTTTGCGCTTTTGATCTTGTCCATGGACGGCGCCTCTTGGCTGATGTCGCCCAGCTCCGCCAACACCACATGGACGGGGTCGTGACCCGGCACCTGATGCATATCGTTCAGCCAGCGCTGCACATTGGGAAAGGGGCCGAAGTCGAAAATATTGGTGAATTCCGGCTGCAACTGGCCGATTTCACCGTAGGCTGACAAATCGGCGATGGTCAGGGTATCGCCCGCAATATACCGGCTCTCGTTCAGGCGTCGGTCGTTCAGGGTGTTGAGCCCATTCGTGAAGGTGCGCTTGGCGATCTCCTGCACCATCTCGGGAATATTGAGATCCTTGCGGATCTTCGGCGCCACCATGCCGGAGGCATCGCGCATGTTCCGGTGGTGAAAGTTGAGGTACCAATCCACCTTGCCGCGCGCCTGCAGATCGGCCGGATAAACGTCGTCCCAACCGTGTTTCTGGCTCAGATAGGCCATAATGGCGTGGCCCTCGCCCAGCGTGTAACCGGTATCGGGTTCCTCGAGGCAGGGAATGGTGCCCGACGGGTTTTTGGCCAGATAAGACAGGTGCTTGCTGCCATTTTCCCCTTTCGACCCCGGATTGGTGGGGACCAGTTCGAACGGCAATTGCTTCAGCAAAAGCAGCCACAGCACCGATCGGACGGGCTGAGAGAAGGGAACACCGTAGATCTTAAGAGCAGTCATGGTCGGCTTCCTGCGATGAGTTCTCGACGGCCCGGCGGCAAGCGGCGCGGGCACCACCCCGTTCATTGAATGCCGGGCGGCAAATGTCAACGGGCTGCCCCGACCTAATCCAGCCGGCCGCCGATTGCGTACCCATCCATGACAACGCCCGGCGATCCGCTTTCCGGGTACAACCAATGGGCAGGGACCCAAGCCATGACCGTTCTGCGTGAAACCTTTGTGGTAGAGAGACCTATCGAGGATTGTTTTCGCTACATCAGCGATTTCTCCACCATCGAGCAGTGGGACCCGGGCGTGTACCGGTCGGTCAAACGCGACCCCGGTCCGGTCCAGGCCGGCACACGGTTCGACCTGATCCTGAATTTCGGCGGCCGCGAAGTAGACATGACCTACGAGATGGCGGAAATCGCGCCGCCCAGCCGCCTGGTGCTCACGGGCAAGAACAACACTTTAAGCGCGCGCGACACGATTACCTTCAAGGCATTGGATGACGCGCGCACCGAAATCGTTTACGAAGCGGATCTGCGCTTCGCCGCGCCCTATGGCGCGCTTGAGCCGTTCATGGGGCCGGTGTTGTGGCGCATCGGCAAGCTGGCCGTCGCCGGAATGCGCCGTGCCCTGACGATCGAAACCCAAGCGCCCGCCGCCACGCTGTGTTCGGCTACCGCCGACCGGCTGATCCTGCCCGGCGCCTGGAACTTCACCAAGCGGGGCTATTACGCCATGCCCAACAAAAGCCTTTCGGAGTTCATGGACGGCAAGACCGTGGCCATCACCGGCCCCACCTCCGGCATCGGGCTGGCGGCGGCCTGCGAATTTGCCCGCCTGGGCGCAACGCTCATTCTGGTCGGGCGGAATGCCGGCAAGCTTTCGGCCGCGGCCCGCGAGATTGCCGATTTTAGCGGCCGCCCGGCGCGTGACTTCCGCACCGTGCACGCGGATTTGTCTTTGGTGGCCGACACCCAACGCGCGGCGGCCGAGATCAAAGGAATGGCGCCGCAATTGGACGTGCTGATCAACAATGCCGGCGCGCTGCCCACCGAACGCCAAACAACCCGGGAAGGTCATGAACAGGCATTGGCGATCAACCTGCTGGGCCCCTATGTGCTGGTGGAAACCCTGGCCGACCACATCCAGACCAGCGCCACCCAAGTGATCAATGTGGTCAGCGGCGGCATGTATACCCAGGGCCTTGCCCTCGACGACATGCAGTTCGAGACCGCGCCCTATGAAGGCGCCAAGGCCTATGCTCGCGCCAAGCGGGGCCTTGTCGCCATGACGGAGCACTGGGCCGAGCGCTTTCGTGCCAGCGGCGCCCGCGTCAACAGCATGCATCCGGGCTGGGCGGAGACGCCGGGCGTCGCCAACTCCCTGCCCGGGTTCAATCGGTTGATGGCGGCGCGTTTGCGGGATACTCGCATGGGCGCGGATACCATTGTGTGGCTCGCGTCCGCCCGCGCCGCGGCCGGCGAAACCGGCAAGCTCTGGTTCGACCGCGTGCCCCGCCGCACGGACGTGGTGCCGGGTACGGCCGTTTTGCCGGAAGACCTCAAGCGCCTGCGGGCTTTCCTGGCCGATCAAACCGGTGTCGGCCCGGTCCCGCAAAAAAAGAAAACGCGCGGGCGCACGGCAAAGCTGGCGGCATAAGGCAAAAGGGGTCCCAGCCCTTTCGCGCGATTAATCCAGACAAGCGGCTTTCAGCGCATCGCGTTGTTTGTCGTCAAGCCCCACATAGTCTTTGAGATAGCGATCCACACCGCCGAAACGCTCGTCGATGGTTTTAAACGCCTGCGCCAGATATTCCTCCCGCGCGGAGAAGATCGCCTTCCGCGCGTCGGCGTCCAGCTCGCCGGTATCGCGGCCGCTCCAATCCCAATAGTCATTGGTCAGCAAATAATCTTCAATGACCGCATCTCGGGGGACACCCAGGGCCGACAGCAACAAGGCCGCCGCCGTGCCCGCCCGGTCCTTGCCCGCGGTGCAATGCACCACCAGCCGGTCGCCCGCAATCAGCCGCTCGAACATCCCCAAATAGGCGTGGTGATAGCGCAACGGATATTCCGCGTAATTGGTCAGCAGATAGTTTTTCGCATGGGCCACCACGTCTTGCGCCACCTGGAAGGAATCCACGAAGGATTGGCCGGGCCGTTGATCGAGCCCCAATTCCAACACATCGATCCGGGGATGGGATTTGTATTGCGACACCTCCGTTTGCCGTTCTTCGCCATAGCGCAGATCGCACACGACGGTGACGCCCAACCCGGCAACGGTGTCCACGTCATCTTTCGTCAAATTGGCTGGCGTGTCGGACCGGAACATGGTGCGCCATTTGGTGACGGCACCGTCGGCGGCGGCATACCCGCCCAGGTCGCGAAAATTCGAAGCACCTTCAAGGCGAATGTGTCGATCCATCGTCTTGCTTTCTTTAATTTTCTCACTTTTTGGCGGGTTCGACGCCCGGCGTCTGCGTCGTCATCTATGGCATACGGAGATACCAATCCGCCAGGTAAATTAGCGCACCGCCCAACAAAGGGCCCGCGATGTAAAGAGAGCTGAGCAATTGGGCCCAAGCGAAACGGCGGCCATCGAAGATTGAGGTCCAGTTGTTTATGCTGACGATTTCCCTCGCACCGAAAATCAAGAGGACAAACACCGCAATAACACCGACGCCTTCGCTCACAAAAGGCATCAGCCAAAGCACGACCCCAATCGCAAACAATCCCAGCGACACAAAGATCGCCAACAGAATTGACTCAAGGTGGCGCCATTCGATCGCAATGAGCGGGGCCACCACCAGCGCAGCAATGAGCCCCTGCTGCCACCACGTTCCATCAACCGGGATTGTCCCTGCGACTAAGCAGAAGAACGCCGTCCACAAAAATACCGTGATATAGCGCACCGATTTCTGGGAAAACGGCATCGCCCTCTTGGCGCCATAGGTGCGTTCGAAGTAGCTGGATTTTAATTCGGTCCCTAGTTCGTACCTGTCGATGCCGCCGCGCACCGCCGCGAGATTGAAAATCGAAGCAAGTACGAAGAGCGTGCGCCAGTGTTCGCCAACAACGAGATCATAGGAGAAGATGGGCTTCACAATCTGAAGAAACAATTCAAACGGAGGCTCTAGAATCAGACCGAACAGGGAAAGCAACCGTTCGTACTCGGACAGAATACCCTGGACAATCGGCGTAAAGGAATGATCGACAAACAAGCTTTGCAATATGATGACGGTGGACGGACCTCCGATGAAAACGCTGGGAATCCAGCCCAAGGCGCGCAGCATCAGACCAACCCGAAACTCTTGAGACTCAACTTCAGACTTGATCATATCCCCCCAGAATACCCCTATCCTACCAGAATACACTTCGGTGGGGATCTCTAAATCGTGATTTGAAGACGGATTTGTGACAAACGTCACGCTTTGCTGACCAAGGCCGCGAGACGCCGGACCGACTAAAACTCAAGCACCCACGAATGCTTGCCTATACTCTTTGTGCGAAAGAACCAGACGGGAGAAGGATGTGCTGCACCGCCGCGTGAAGGAACACGTAACGGCCCAGAATTGGGCCTTAGCCGGACGGGGTTTGTAACCCCGTCCCGCGATGAGGAGATCTTTTAAAATGAGGTCAGCACAATTGGGAAACGCGATAACTTGACGCTGATCACCATCTGTCCCCCGCGGAGCCCCGCGGCTCATATTCGTCTACCTCTAAATCACGTTGACCCGTCGGATTGTCTCCAGTGAAGTCTCCGCCTTGCTTGCGAACCACTTCCTCACGGGTATGGCCAGCACCATAGTTACCCGTAATCTCTCCATCTTCATTAATCACAACCATGTCTCCATTGCTCTCACGCACAATTTCATGGTGGACACCGTTGGAATCCGTAAAGCTACCTTCCAAAGTCCCTTCAATCTCGGACTGGGCAATGACACGACTAGGAACTGCAGCCAAAATCACCGATGCGACGATAACTGCGTGAATGGACTTGGCTTTAGTCATCATCTTAATCTCCCATTTTCCATGTTACCGCTTTGAGTATATAGCCTGATCAACACTCTTTAAAGTTGATTTCCTTATTGCTGGTAGATCAACAATCTCAATTTTCGTCAGATGTGCGCTTTTCGGTCACTCTAGGGCAATCGGACACCTGTCTTGGCGACGTGAGGACAATGCGCACCACACACAGCCAGGGGGCTTTCGATGATAGGGATACGTGCCGTCAATTTGACCGATGCCCCACGGGTGAGTGAGACGCTGATTGCATCGATCACCGAGCTATGTGGCGCCGATCATCACAACGACCCCAAGCTGATTGCCGCGTGGACGTCAAACAAGACACCGCAGAATATCGCTGCGTGGGTGCAAAACCCCCGTGCCAGGTTGTTCTTGGCGGAAATCGACGGCACGATCGCGGGTGTAGGCGGCATAAGCGCGGACGGGGAAGTGACTCTGAACTACGTACACCCCGATTTTCGGTTTCGCGGTGTCAGCCGAACCATGCTGGACCATTTGGAAGAAGAACTGACGTCACTCAAAATCAGCGAGGGCTTTCTCGCCAGCACCAAAACCGCACACGCATTTTATCTCAAAGCCGGATGGCGGAATGAGGGACAGTTCGAATCCTCATTCGGCGTGGATGGCATCCCAATGCGGAAGACGCTTGTGCCGTAAGCATAGAGGCAGGTGCGAAAGCAGTGATCATGGGCGATGATCGGACGGTGTTTGTAACCCCGTCCGGCGATGGTCTAAATCCCGTGACCTTCTTGTGATTTCCTATGCATTTCAAGCAGAAAAACACCTGTCGTAACAGAGGCACCAACAATCAGCCGCGCTAATTCTGGTTGCGCCATAGCTGCTTGTGGATGTGGGCCATGACCAGTGCCCATCTTTCCTCGCAATTCAGCCACACCCTGTGCTGCGTTTGCCAATCCGCTGATCACCTTTTTCACGGCGCTATTGGGATCAACATCCTCAATGCCCAGGGAATCACGCGTGAGTTTGACAAGCTTCGGCATATTTTCTGTACCATTCAACAGAACATCCCTCTCGGCTAGAATGCCTTTGCAGATTGTCTCCAGGAATTCCTTCGCGGTTCCAATCGCCAACGGAGGATCGCTCTGAACTGAGGCCTCCATACGAGTAACTTGCATGGCGATATGATTTGATTCCAGAACATCCACAGCCTCCTTTGCCGCGACGGGCACATCAGCCACTCCGTGAAAGCGCTCGCGCGCTGCAAAAACTGGTCTTCCCGATATGTAACGGTGAGGTGCAATTTCGTAGCCGTCGACTGCAAGATGTTTGTTGAACAATGTCAGCAGTTGGTCGCGCGCCTTCTCGTCTTGCCTGACAATCGGGCTCACCATTTCGCACAGGAAGAGTAGAAACGTCTCGTCTTCACACCGAAGGAGGTTTAATCGCGAATCGTCAAACACCCAATCATCTGACCAGTCCAAAAAATTCTGGCGATGCATGAAGATATCGCTGGCCATGTTTGGGCATCGATGGTCATTCGAAGGCAAATCTGAAAGATCGAATATACGTGAAAGAAATTCATCTTCCGCAAGCCTGCCGGACCAATTCACATCGCAGAGCCTCAACTCATCGAAGATGTTCCGCCGAGTAACTTCCGAGATCGAATTCTTCATATGTCATACTCGGGAAGGAGCTTAAACGCACCAGGGCTAATTTGGACACAGCGTCTGTCTACGAGAATAGTTCGTCTTTTGATCGCTCCTGGATCGGAAGCCTTTAGTGTGAACGAAAGTATCGCAGCCTTGTAGTTCGGCCAATCCTTCTGAGGGACGTGCACCACACCCGCCAAAACCGTGATGCCAAGCGATTCCAAACGATCGACGTGGTCCAGCACATCACGATAGAGCTTGCGGCGGGATACCTTCTCAGAAGCAGTGTCCGTCACAGTCTCGCTGGTTACGAACGCGACGAGATCAACCCATTCGATCAAGCAACTTACATCAGCTTTAAAAGCGTCAGGCAAATCGACCATATGAGGTACGTAGCAATGACATTGCGCAATTTCCTTCACCTGTGGCTGAGTGCGTAGCGGCCGAACGTCAACTGGAATCATGTGGCCGTAGTTCTCTTCCCAAGTAGCTGCGGCTGTTTCTCCATCAATGGCTATACGAGGAGAGGTGAAGTATCCGCGCTCATAGCCAAGTGCCTCGGCCACACGGTCAAGACTTTCGTTACTGACCCGCTCGCCGCGCTCAATCCGTTGGACGGTGGACAGAGAAACGTCGGCAAAGCTTGCCAGCGTACCCTGTTTCCATTGCCGCATACCGCGCGCCCAATACACAAAGAAACCGGTGACCTCCCTTGGAGGCACAACTGGCTGACCTGGTTCTGGCACTGGGAGTTCAGATATTATCTTCAACAAGTCATGGATGTTCATTGAAATCAATCTCCTTTGTTCGGAGAATTTGACACCCCGCCTTTTTCCAAAGAAGGCCGAAAAAGCCTTCAGCGGTTATTGAGAGTTGCACCTACCATCCTGGACCGCATTGAAACGCCGTTCAGTACTTCCGAGCATTCAGCCACAAATAACATTGTCTATGACCTTTTAGTCGTAGCAAGAGACCCCGACATGCCTAGGGCCAGTAACAGAGCCGAACTTATACGATTGGGATAGATGCTTAAGCTTTTCGGTCGACTGCGGTACCGCCGCTACCGGACCTTTTCAAAGTCCTTGAACAGCAGGCGATATTCTTCGCTGATGGGGGCGGTCATACCGGCGCCCGCCGAGCGTACATAGGCGCGGGTCATCAGGGGCGGCAGGTCCGCGAAGACGCGCTCAAATTCATGTTCGAATTGGAAACGATCTATACGGACAAACGGATTGGGATTGAAGGTTTCATCGATCCGCACGACAAACGCCGTCATGCCGCCATCTTGTTTGTCGACACGCAATCGGGTGTGCACCTTGCCGGCTTTTTCGTCCGCGAAACCGGCCGTGTGGGGCGACAAGAAGCGGAAGACGAATTCATCCGCATCTATGGACACCAGATCGGCCTGTTTGATCTGCGGCCGGTAATCGGCGGCCACCAGCCCGCCAGGCCTTGATTCCAGCCGCTTCGTGTTTTTCAGTTTCGCCCGGCCGGCGCGGTCGAGGGCGCCTGGGTCCCCATCCAGCAGATGCCAGGTGCGGTTTTCGCCGTCGAACCGCTTTACGATTTCCGGCCCGTCCCGCCATTGGAACACCATGGTAAAGGAGAGCTGCAAATCCGCATTGGCTTCCGCTTCGCTTAAGGCCCGGTCCACCGGGTCGGGCAGTGCGTTGCCGAGCGCGTGAAACGGCCACAGAACCGCAAGGACCGCGAAAATCGCCCCCGCGGCCCGCTGCCGACGGATGGATGCCCCTAACCTCTCGCTCGCCAATGAATTCATCCCCTCTTTGTGCTATATTTTGGGTCGAGGGAGGCATCACAATTGCGTGCCTCGATCAATGCAAACTAACCGCCAAGCGGACATGACCACAGGGCCCCTTCCAAGACGTTGGAGGGCCCTTTTGTTTTGGGGGGCAGACGGGGGGCTTTGCCCGAGAATTGGGATCTACCCCATGCGCCCATCTTTTGGGAACCGCTCTACCCATCCCGCTTCCCCCTGGATTGCCGGGTCAGCGCAACGCCTGTCGCCTCATTTGCCCAACAACAACGAGAAAGGCAGCAGCCACCTTCGCCCCACAAAGAACAGTAGCTATGGATCCCGGATCTACACCGCACCATCCAAGATGCTGCGGCGTGTTCGGGATTGTCTTTTAGTGTTGGTGTATTTGTGGGCGGCTTTGATGTCCTTTGCGGGGCAGCAAAGCTGCGGCCAGGCAACCGT
>JANQMY010000538.1 GCA_028279895.1 Alphaproteobacteria bacterium | reverse complement strand
TCGTAAAATGGCTGAGAGATATTGTCCTCAAAATCCTCACAGCCATCGCCGCAAACTCAAACCTCAAATGCGCCTGAAAACAAATTCTTCACAGGAGACTCTGTACGCAGACAGCTACCCCGAAGCATTTGGTTTGAGTACGAAACGCGCCGCCGTCGGATAAACCCCGCCGCGCGTCAATTGACCATTTGGTTAACGATTGACGTGCTGCGAAAAAAACGCAATATCGTTGGCTTCTTCCGGTGCGCCAAATTGATACTCATCACTTACAAAGAAGAGCCGATTGCGAAGAAAATGGAGGTTCAATGGTGATCCAAATGCCTGCAATGCAGTCCGTTGGAATATATCGGCCATATCTTCGATACTGGCCACCTTTGGGCGTTCGGGATCGGCTGGTTCTGCCTCATGGTGGCTAAGTTCAATAACTGCTACCGTGGACGCATCGGACGGGACAGCAATCTTCCGATCAAATTCGCCTGGATCAGCAAAAACTGCCCCCATGAAATTGGTGTCCAGCGGTAGGTAATCGAGTTGGTGCGCACGCTGCAAACGCCGAGCAGCAATGAGGAATGGGTGATAGTGTAGACTACGCACCACATAACCGTTCGGCAGGGGGAAAATCACCCGGGCCGATGTGTTCCACTCACTATTTTTCTCGTGCACAACGCGTCGCTGAGCAGCGGGATGAATATGTTTGATCTGGAGCCGCACGGCTTCAGCAGGATCAATAGTCAGCGCCAATGTGTCCTCGTTCCTATATCGGTCAAGCTCAGGCTGTAAACTGGTAAGATTTGACCGAAAGGTATTGGTTGCTACGGCATCATATCCATCGTCGATGAAGGTGAGCGCTTTCTTCAGGCTACCATTACCGATCACGACATCCGCAGAAAAAAAGAGACATCGGCTGAGTCCTTTAGTGCAGCATTCAGAGCTAAAACCTGAGACAAGCCATAAAAATTGTATTTTAGGTGGCTGGATTGTACACAGGGGTCTTCGCTGGCGGTTTCCATTAGATCCAGGATTTCAGTGTCAAAACACTGGAACTCAACAGTTGCTAAGGTCTCAAGCCGGGTCATTATCTCGGACATCCCAATCAATTCGGCTGTGCAATGATCGCTATGGATCATAAGGTAAACGTCACGGCGGCTCGCCACACTTGGCAAATTGCCTTCAGCAAGCAGTGACGGCAGGACATATTGCGCAAGTGTACGGCCATATTTGTATCCCCAGGCGGGCAGATGAATCAGCCAAGGCTGCCTATGGCGCTTGAGGGGTGTACGCTCCGCGTTACGCAAGCTGCAAAATGTTTCCATCGCCCGTCGATAAAAAGCATAAACAGAACGTGTATCTAGCTTCTCGAGGCTTGCAAAACATCGTGCGGCTGCATCCGGTGAACCCTCCCTCAAGACCCTATATGCAAAGCGGAGGCCACGATCGACATTGCGTTCTTTCCCCCACCACTCGACCAACTGTTGGCTATTGTCATTGTCTGGGAACATACAAAACTCAGCGATCCCAAGCTCCTCGCGGGCCATTTCAATTCCGGCTCGTTCATCGTCATTCTTGGGATCTTCTGCAGACGCTAGCAGCTGTCTGGCAATCGTTCGTGCCAATTTGTGACGGCCATTCTTGTTGTGATTTCGGGCTCGTTCTGCCGCAAGGCGGATTGACGATTCCCTTGTCATACGAATAGCAATTGCTCTGCCAACTCCGCCCCAACCCCACAAAAACGAACTAGATTTGCCGCCTCTTTGGAACTCAGCGTTTCTTATGCCGCCCGACTTTTGGACCAAGTGTTCTATTTGACTCTACTAGTCGTCGGAGTGCCAGACAAGGTTGTGCTCGGTGCAGGTGTTTAGTCCAGGGAAGTGATGGGCAGGATTATTGTGGAAGCATTCTGGCTCCCCCGTGTGCCTCCCGAGATATGCGTTACACGCTACACCTTTGTCTTTAATGTAAAGCGTCGCCTATGTCCTCGGAATGGACCCCGGCAAATCTGGAGCGGCGATGCGCTCCATGGCACAAGATACGCAGCACCTCCAAAAACGAGGCGGTTACTGGCATTGTAAGCGCCGGGTGCCCGCCCGCTATTCCTTCTTTGACGAGCGGGAATTCGTCCGCGCTTCGCTTAAAACCAAGTCGCTGGATACGGCCATCGAGCGCCGTGACGCCCTCATTGAGGCCGACGATCACTACTGGGCATCCGTCTCGGGGATTGATCCGGCCTTCCAGCGCACCTTTCAAGCCTATGGCCTGCCCCATGCGATCCGAAGCGATAACGGGGTTCCTTTTGCAAGTCCCGGGCTGTACGGATTATCTCGATTGTCCGTCTGGTGGCTTAGACTGGGCATCAACATCGAACGCATCAAGCCGGGACATCCTCAACAGAACGGCCGGCACGAACGCATGCATCTCACTTTGAAAAAAGAGACCACAAAACCGGTCGGGCAAAATATCTTGCAGCAGCAGGCCCGCTTCGATGACTTTATCGAGGAATTCAACACGGAACGGCCCCATGAGGGGCTCGCCATGAAAACACCCTTAGAGGCCTATCGACCGTCGCTGCGGCCCTATCGGGGGCTGCCGGATCTGACCTATCCGTTCCATGACAAAGATATTCTGGTCACCGCTTGCGGCCGCATCTGTATGCACCGGAAAAAGATCAATATCTCAACCGTCCTCGCCGGTCAGCGCCTCGGTATCAAAGAGGTCGAAGAAGGAATTTGGTTGACCAGCTTTATGAACTACGATCTGGGATATATCGACTTGGAACAGAGAACCTTGCAAACCATCGACAATCCGTTCGGCACGAGATTGTCACCCATGTCTTAGGTACAAACTGTTACCTATCTCTCCGGGTCGGACAGAATCGATGCTTTGATCCCTTGGAACTGGTACACAAGTATGGCAAACGATAGGCTGATCCCATGACCCCAGCGACGATTGCGCGCCTTGATGTGACGCTAGACGGCGTCGAGCCGAAAGTAAAACGGCGCCTTGATGTCCTCGCCGATATAAGGCTCGACCGGTTGCATGAAACACTGCAGGCAGCATTCGGATGGACCGATACCCATCTCTGGGAGTTCCGCGCCCACGACATCGGATGGGGAATTCCTGATCCTGATTGGCCAGACGGTCCATTGAACGCAAAAAAGGCGACCCTGTGGGATGTGTTCGAAGATACCGGTGCTAAAACGTTACGGTACCTGTATGACTTTGGCGATGGTTGGGAACATGTGATCAAGATCACCAAGTTTGATGATCCCGATCCCAATTTGGACTACCCAATTCTTCTTGAAGCCAAAGGGCGCTGTCCGCCGGAAGATGTTGGTGGGCCGTGGGGATACGAAGACTTCCTCGAAGCGCTCAAAGATCCCAATCACGAGCGCCATCAAGACGTCAAAGAATGGTGGCCAGATGACTTTGATCCCGAAGAAGTCCCCACCGAAGAGCTGAAAGCAAACATTGCCTATCTCGCAAAACGGTGGAAGCGCAAACCGCGCAAAAAGAAATCAGCAAAATAAACGACCATCACAGAACGCTTGCGTAATATCTTCGATCTGACTTTCATTTCTTTCTCATCGACTAATCGGTTAGGACGTCTCCTGTGAAGAATTTGTTTTCAGGCGCATTTGAGGTTTGAGTTTGCGGCGATGGCTGTGAGGATTTTGAGGACAATATCTCTCAGCCATTTTACGA
>JANQMY010000058.1 GCA_028279895.1 Alphaproteobacteria bacterium | reverse complement strand
ACATTGCCCGAGCGTTCGCCAGTACCGAACAAGGTGCCTTCAATGCGGTCGGCCCCGGCCATCAAGCCGAGTTCGGCGGCGGCCACGCCCGTCCCCCGGTCGTTGTGGGGGTGCAGAGAAAGCGTCACACAATCGCGCTTGGAAAAGTTGCGATGCATCCACTCAATTTGATCCGCATACATATTAGGTGTCGCCACTTCCACCGTCGCCGGCAGATTGATGATGGTGGGATTGTCCGGTGTGGGCTTCCACACCTGCATGACGTCCTCGCAAACTTCCATCGCAAAGTCCAACTCGGTCTGCGTGAAGCTTTCCGGAGAGTATTCATTGACGATCTGGGTTTCCGGCACGGTGGCCTTCAATTCCTCCACCAACTGCGCGCCATCCAAGGCGATCTGCTTGATCCCTTGGCGGTCCAGATTGAACACGACTCGCCGCTGCGTGGTGGATGTGGAGTTGTACAAGTGAACAATCGCCCGCTTCGATCCTGCCACGGCGTCGAAAGTGCGGCGGATCAATTCTTCCCGCGATTGGGTCAAGACCTGAATGGTGACATCGTCCGGAATGAGGTTCTCTTCGATGATCTGACGCACAAAGGCAAAGTCGGTATCGGAGGCGCTGGGAAACCCCACCTCGATTTCCTTGAAGCCCATATTGACCAGGGTACGGAACATTCTGAGCTTGCGTTCCGGTCCCATCGGTTCAATCAAGGCTTGATTGCCGTCGCGCAGATCGACGGAACACCAAATGGGGCATTTGGTGATCTGCCGGGTGGGCCACTGTCGGTCCGGCAAATCGATCGGTTCAAAGGGCCGGTATTTGTGGACCGGCATAATGGGCGTGTCTGACATCGTCTTAATCCTTTTGACACAGCGTTATCGCTGGAATTCGTTTGCGATTGGTTAGCGAAAAGTAAATGCGGCTCGTGCCGCCACCGGGTGGCCGCTCATGCCCAGTGGCCGCGCATAAGTCGCCCGCAACGGAAAACGCTGTGCGAAAGCGCTGCCTTTGTCGGCAGCGGGTGAATTCGGAAGACCATGATGTGAAACCTTGTGCAAAAAAACCTGGAACAGACAAACGAACGGTGTTCCCGGCGCTTCAGCGCGCCGGGCCGATAAGTCGTAGACCGAGGACCGGTCCCAATTTGCCCATGAGTTCTTGCAACATGGCGCGGACTTTAGGCGCCAATTCCTCATTCGTCAATTGGCCTTGATGGGGCCAAAAAGGTCCGTTTAGACCTTATTTCAGAAGGGTAAGGTCAAAAAAAGCCCCTCCGAGGGGGAGGGGCTGGGTCGGGGAAAGAATTCTTGAACCGTGGAGCCCGGCCTATTCGGCACTCCCGGCAACCTGCAGCACGCCGGTAGGCGGTTCCGGGGTTGCTGCTTGCCGTCCATCCGTGAAGGTATATGTGTCGATAATATCCCGTGCCTGATCGGTCGCAGCGTTTAGTGCCAAGGTGCCGGCTTGAACCTTGTCTGCCACCTCCAGCAATTGCATGTAGAGTTCTTCGGGTTCGCCCTTCAGCGTTAAGCCAAACCCGGCATGATCGGTTTCAAGCGCCGACCAGGCGTCCCGGACATCCGCCCAATAGGCTTTGGTGGTGGCCCAGTAATCGTCTGCGACCGCAAAGTCGAAGCCTTCGTATTTTTCGTAACTGTTGACGCCAATTTCCCGCACGAGGGTTTGTGGCGATCCGGATAGGATAAGTTTGGAGTTATCTTGTTCGTGCACCCAGCCCTGCGGTGTGAGCGCATGCCGGTTTATTGCCAATATGGCATCATAGTCGTCGCGCGTGGTGGCGTCGCGGCGTGGCAGCGGCCGCAAGCTTGGCGGCGAGGTCCAGCTTGACACGTTATGGCTATGATCCCACGCGGCAACGGCCGCATAGCGTGGGCTGTCATCAACTTGATAGACAAGCTGTCCCCATTTGCCGCGCCGTTCAGACAGTGACAGGGCGCGCCGCTGCCATTTGTTGTTGCCCACATACTCGAAAATGTGAGATGGCTCGTAAACCCAATCCTGGCGCCAATGTTTGATCGGCATCTTGTCGTCGCCGCCCACCACCAAAATATGCTGTAGGCTGATGAATTCGCCGGTATCGGCGATGACCCGTACCACTTCGTCGCCCCCGGTGAGATAGGGCTTCTTCAGTTCATATCCTTCAACGAACGAGACGGTTTCGGTGAAGTTGAAAGAGACTTTGTAGTTGCCGGCCATCGCCAAAATGGCGGCGCGGTCCTTATCGAAGTTGGGTCCGCCCCCGGCGCCTGAGTGGTCATCCGAGCTAACGGCACAGGCCGACAGCCCCGCGCCGGCAAGGAACAAAAATAGAAGTACAAGCGGTCGTCTCACGGCATCACTCCTTGTTATTGCGAGTTATTATCAAAATCTCTTGACTCACGTAAAGTGTCTTGGCATGAACTATCCCACGATGCAACTGCTAGTCAGAATCATTCTCATATAAGCCAGCATGGATTGTTTTCGGGGGTAAAAAATGCGTAGTGCTATAAAGATTGGTGCGGTCGTCGCGCTAGGGACAACAACAGTCGTCGCCCAAGAGGCGCCGGATACCATCAGCAGTTTGGACGAAATGGTGGTTGTGGGAACGCGCACAGAGCGGCCGCTCTTCGAAACGCCGCTTTCTGTTGATGTGGTCGACCGGACGGACATCCAAGTCCTTCAGCCCCTCAGTTTTCAAGAAGTCTTCGAACAAGTCCCCGGTGTGGAGATTCAGGGGGGCGCGCGGCGCATCGCCGAGGAACCATCCATTCGAGGGTTTTCGGATACGCAAGTGATCTTGCGGGTCGACGGCGCGCGCCGCAATTTCGACTTGGCCCATCGCGGGCGTTTCTTAGTGGATCCTGACTTGGTGAAGCGCATC
>JANQMY010000464.1 GCA_028279895.1 Alphaproteobacteria bacterium | reverse complement strand
CGGCAAGGGCAACCACAAAAGCGATGCTGACCTGGCCCAGCCTATTCCGCACACTCCATGACTTCATCGACTCTTCCTCAATTGAACGGCGATTGATCGCGACGCTGAAAAACTAGCCGCCACGCTTTCTCTTTTGGGCTTGTTGGATGGACTGTTGAATATCTAGCGTCCTATTCCAAGCCGGGCTGCCTTTTGCCAACACCCTAATCGCGCGCTGTGCATGGACTTGCGCTTGCCCCAGATTGTTCACCCGATAGTGACGTTCGGCGGTGGCGTAGTCGGCCATCCCTTGTTGGCCGTCCCGGTGATAGGCAATGGCGAGATTGTGCCAAGCAAAAGTATTCTCCGGATCGTCCCGCAGCGATTGGAGCAAATGCTCCATCGCTTCTTTGTTGGTGCTCGGATCTTCGGTGGCGATAATCGCCTGGGCGAGACCCACGCGCAAAAGCGGTTGATGGGGCGCCAGCTTCACCGATTGTCGATAGGACGGAATGGCGTCCGCTGGCCGGCCGAATTCAAGCAGAACCTGACCGTGAAGCTCATGAAAGTAAGGATTGTCCGGCTGTTCAGCGACCAATTCGCCTATGGCGCCGAGCGCCGTTTCCATTTCGGGGATGCGGTAATAGGCGAGGGCGCGGGCATAGCGGCCATAAATGCTTTGGTCCGTTTCCGGATAGCGGCGGAACGTGTTCTGCGGGCGGTCCAAGAAGCCAATGATTTTGGCCTTCATCATATTATAGCGATGAATGTGGTCCGGCTTGTCGGGAACATCGCTGTAAGGCGATGAATTAACGAGGTTTTCCAGCGCGCCGATCCGCTCCCGAGACAGCGGGTGGGAACGCACATAAGGGTCTTGGTTGCGCCCCGCCAGCACCTCTTGATCGCTGAAGCGATCGAAGGTTTCCAGCAATCCGCGAGAAGACTGGCCGGTCGCATTGAGAAATTTTACGGCTGCCTGATCTGCCGCCGATTCTTGGGTTCTCGAATAGGCCAACACCGAACGCTGCGCCACATGCTGGCCGAGCTGTATGCCTGCGATACCGGCGTCCGGCGACCCGGCGGCAATGGCGGCCGCGCCAAGCAGGGTGCCGATAATGATCGGCAATGTTGCCCCAGCCAGAGCTTCTTGCGTTCTCGACAGGTGCCCACCGGAGATATGACCCGCTTCGTGAGCGATAACGCCGATGAGTTGTGAGGGGCTATCGAGTTCCGTGATGAGACCTGTGTGGATGAAAACCCTTTGTCCACCCGCCACGAAAGCGTTCATCGAAGGGTCGTTGATGATGTAGGTTTCGACGTTTTGGGGAACCAATCCGGCGGCGGCGAATATGGGGTCCGAATAGATCCTGATGGTTTCTTCGATTTCCGCATCGCGAATCAAAGATTGCGCCGAAGCCGGGCCGATGGCCGACATGCCGGCGAAAACCACGCCGATCGCTGCAGCCAGTGTCTTGCGTATGAAACCTGCCATAATACCCAAACTAACGTTCTTCTAGATCGTTCAGTTCGCCTCTAAAACGCCCAAATTTGGTTAATATTGGGCAATCAGGCCGTCTTTTCAGGCCTCGCTTGATTACGGGCCCCAATATTCGGTATGTCGTTGCACGGTATGACCGGACTTGGGTGTCGTCAACGTTCTGAACGGGATCCTCACGAAATCGTATGGTAAGGCAGTATCGATGAAATCTGGCCACAATAAGAAGAAAAACCTCATGAAACGCGTTTTCTTGGCGGCTTTTGCCGTCGGTATGGTGGGTGCCTCCCAGGCGATGGCGGGCGTTTTGCTCAAAGAAGTTGGTGCTCATGTGCCGCCCTTGACAGTCAAAGCGAGCGCCCCGGCAACTCAAGGGACTCAGAAGCTGCTCAGGGGGGCTAAGGGGGCTGTCGCCGCTGACGAGCCCCGGGCGGCTCTGGCGGGCAAACAAGCGCTGGACAAGGGTGGCAATGCGGCCGACGCAGCAGTAGCGACTTACTTCGCGTTGTCAGTGACCTATCCCAATGCAGCCGGCCTTGGTGGAGGCGGCGTCTGCCTTTATCACAACACCGAAACCGGCGTGTCCGAGAGCATCGATTTCTTGCCTCGTAATCCGGTCGGCGGTGGGGCGGTAGCGGTTCCCGGCGCGGTGCGGGGATTTGCGCTGCTTCACGCCCGGTACGGCGATACTGACTGGGCCGATCTGTTGGAGCCAGCGGAAGTACTGGCGGCAAAAGGCTATCCCATTACACGGGCACTTGCCGAGCGGGTGGCTGCCAATGCCGAAAAAATCCGCGCCGACATTTTGCTTACCAACAGTTACGTTCTGCCGAGCACCTTGATAAAGGGGGCGGGCGACCAGGTGAGCCACGTGGAATTGGCCAGCACGCTGGCACTCGTTCGCAGCCAAGGCGCCTCCGGATTCTACTTGCGGTCGCCGGGGACGGACATGCTGGCAGCCGCTCGGTCGGCCAAAGGCAAGATCACAAAGGAAGATCTGCGGAATTACCGCGCCATTTCGGCGGAGCCGACCAAACTGTCCGTCAACGGACGAACGATTTTGGCGCCCGCGGATAGAATTGGCGCCGGTACGCTGGCAGCACAAATGCTGCCGGTTGTCGCGACCGACGACGCTGGAAAGCAAGATCCCGCCCAGGGACTTTCTGTGGCAAAAAGCGCTCTCGATAAGGCGTTGTCAGGTTTCGGCGTTTCCAGTGCAATGCCTGACGATTTCGGGTCAACAAGCTTTATTGCCGTGGGGCCGGACGGCGATGCGGTCGCCTGTGCCGTGACCATGAATGGTCCTTTCGGTTTGGGGCGGTCCGTCAAAACCGCGGGATTCGCGCTGGCCCCGGCACCGGCAACGTCCGCAGAGGGACTGTCGGCGGCCTTCTTAATGCCGATTATGGTCGTCAGCGACGATGGTGAAGCCCTCTACTATGCGGGGGCCGCTGCCGGAGGCCGAGGCGCTTTCGATAGCACCT
>JANQMY010000444.1 GCA_028279895.1 Alphaproteobacteria bacterium | reverse complement strand
AGCGCAATATCGCAACTCTAACGGCCGACGGTGTCAGCTTTGTGGGCCCCGATGACGGGGATATGGCCTGCGGTGAGTACGGCCCCGGCCGCATGGCGGAACCCATGGAAATCATCGCCGCCATCGAGCAGTTTTTCGGCGGAGCCGGCGCCCAACCGCTGACCGGCAAGCGGGCGCTGGTTACCTCCGGCCCGACGCACGAGCCGCTGGACCCGGTGCGCTACATCGCCAACCGCTCGTCCGGAAAACAAGGCTATGCGGTCGCCGCGGCGTTGGCCAAAGCCGGCGCCGAAACGACCCTTGTGTCCGGCCCGACCCATCTCGACGATCCGGTGGGGGTCAAAACCGTCCGTGTAGAAACGGCCCAGGAAATGCTGGCGGCCTGCGAAAACGCACTGCCTGCCGATGTGGCGGTTTTCACCGCTGCCGTGGCCGATTGGCGCGCCGACCGCCAAGCCAATAACAAGATCAAGAAAAACGGATCGGGTGCGCCCACCCTGTCCCTGGTTGAAAACCCCGACATTCTGGCGACCATCAGCCAACGGAAGAACGGCCGCCCCCCCTTGGTGATCGGTTTTGCCGCCGAAACCGACAATGTGATCGATTACGCCACCAAGAAACGCGCCAAAAAGAAATGCGATTGGATCGTCGCCAATGACGTGTCGCCGGGCACCGGCATCATGGGCGGCGACGACAATACGGTGCACCTGATCACGGCCGCCGGTTTGGAAAGCTGGGACCAGATGAGCAAGCAGCAAGTGGGCACCACGCTGGTGGCACGCATCGCCGAGCATTTCGAAACCTCTTGAGACACGGATCGTTCAGACAAGGATTTTTATGACGACCCCACAACCCTTCACCATTCCGGTTCAAGTGCTGCCCCACGGCGAGGGCTTGCCCCTGCCCGCCTATGAAACCGAGCAGGCCGCGGGCATGGATCTTGCCGCCGCCGTGCCCGAAACCGCGCCAATGGTATTGGCACCGGGCAAGCGTGCGCTGGTGCCGACGGGATTGACATTGGAATTGCCCCCCGGGATCGAAGCGCAGATCCGCCCGCGTTCGGGACTTGCCTTCAAGAAAGGCATCACATTGCTGAATTCGCCGGGCACGATCGACGCGGATTACCGCGGTGAAGTGGGCGTGCTGCTGATCAATCTGGGCGAGGAAGACTTCGTCATTCATCGGGGGGACCGCATTGCACAAATGGTGATTGCCCCCGTCACCCAGGCGCGTCTCGAAACGGTCCTGGAAGTGAACGAAACCGCGCGCGGCGCCGGTGGATTTGGCTCTACCGGTGTGGCGGCCCAATCCAATGTGAAGGAGGCTTAAGCCATGCTGCGTATGTCGAAAAAGACATTGCTGGCGCTGGAAGCGGTGGTGGACATCGCCTATCACGCTCGGCCGGAGCCGGTGCAGTCGAAAGAAATCACCAAACGCCAGGGTATTCCGCAGCGCTATCTGGAACAGGTGATGCAACAGCTTGTCCATGCGGGCGTGCTGAAGGGTGTGCGCGGCCCCCGGGGCGGCTACCGGCTGGCCCGCGAACGTCGGCGTATCACGGTGGGTGAAATCGTGCGCATCGTTTCCGCCATGGAAGTGAGCGAAGAGAATTCCGGCGGCAACGGTTCGTCCATCGGCGACAAAGTGGTGCGCCCACTTCTGTCCCGGGTGCAGGACAATATGATGCGCGAATTGGACGATGTGACCATCGAGGATTTATGCCGCCGGGTTGACGAAAAAGGCGTGGTGGAGCCCTTGGCCCCGACCGCCGATTTCAATATTTAGTCTTGAGACGGATCAACGATAACACAAGAGTGACGCACCAAAAGGACGCCCCCTGATGAGCGAAAGTTCCCTAAAGACACCTTCCGGCACAGCTGACACACTGCCCGGCCGCGGCCGCATTTACGATTCCATTACCGAGACCATGGGCAACACGCCTTTGGTGCGGCTGAATAGGATGGCCGACGGCGCCAAAGCGGATATTCTGCTCAAGCTCGAGTTTTTCAATCCGATCGCCTCGGTCAAAGACCGCATCGGCGTGGCGATGATCGAAACCTTGGAAGCGCAAGGCAAGCTCCGGCCCGGCGCGGTGGTGGTGGAACCCACATCCGGCAATACGGGCATCGCCCTGGCGTTTGTTTGCGCGGCCAAAGGCTATCGGCTGATCCTCTGCATGCCCGAAACCTTTTCTTTGGAACGCCGGAAAATGCTGCTGCTGTTGGGCGCCGAGCTGGAACTCACGCCGGCGGCCGAAGGCATGCGCGGCGCGCTGTCCCGCGCGGAAGAGCTGCGCCAATCGATCCCCAATGCGGTCACGCCGGCTCAATTCGACAACCCGGCCAATCCCGGCATTCACGAAACCACCACGGCCGAAGAAATCTGGAACGACACGGACGGCCAGGTGGACGCGGTGATTTCCGGTGTCGGCACCGGCGGCACTTCGACGGGGGTTGCCCGCGCCCTCAAGAAGAAAAAGCCGAGCTTCCGAATGATCGCCGTGGAACCGGAAGACAGCGCCGTGCTGTCGGGCGGCCAGCCCGGCCCCCACGCCATCCAAGGCATCGGACCGGGCTTTGTGCCCTCTATCCTGGACCGTGAGCTGATCGACGAAGTGGTCACCATCGGCAATGAAACCGCGTTTCAAACCGCGCGCCGCGTGGCCAAGGAAGAAGGCATCCCGGTGGGAATTTCTTCCGGCGCGGCCATCGCCGCCGCCTTGGAAGTGGGCACGCGGCCCGAGATGGCGGGCAAGATGATCGTGGCGATCATCCCGTCTTTTGCCGAACGTTATCTGTCCACGGCGTTGTTCGACGGGCTCGGGGGGTGAAGATTTGTTGATTGGTAGCATCACCCACCCACTCCCCCTGCCCAACCACCCCAAGGGTACTCTCGCTCGGGTGGTTGGGCAGGGGGAGTGGGCCGGCCAGGCAATCCCATGGAACTAAACGACCAGCAAATCGAACGCTATGCCCGGCACATCATCCTGAAGGAGATCGGCGGGCCGGGACAGGCAAAGCTGGTCAACGCCAAGGTGTTGGTGATCGGCGCCGGGGGTTTGGGCGCGCCGGTGTTGATGTATCTGGCCGCTGCCGGCGTCGGCACGTTGGGGGTGATCGATTTCGACCATGTGGATCTTTCCAACCTGCAACGGCAAATTATTCACGATACGGACAAAGTCGGCGCACCCAAGACTCATAGCGCCGTCGCCACACTCAAACGCCTCAACCCCGAGGTAACGGTCGTGCCCCATCAAGACCGTCTCACCGCTGCCAATGCGTTGGAGTTATTCGCCGGATACGATCTGATTGCCGATGGCAGCGATACGTTCGAGACCCGGTTTCTCGTCAATGATGCCGCCTATTTCGCCAAGAAGCCCCTGGTTTCCGCCGCCGTGGGGCAATTCGATGGGCAGCTTGCCACCTACAACCCGCATGCGGCCAACGACAAAGGCGAAGCCTATCCCTGCTACCGCTGCATTTTCCCGGAGGCCCCGCCGCCGGGCACCGTGCCGACCTGTGCCGAGGCCGGCGTTATCGGCGCACTGACCGGGGTGATGGGCAGTTTGCAGGCATTGGAGATCGTCAAGGAAATCACCGGCGCGGGCGATACCATGGCGGGGCGGCTTCTCATCTATGACGG
Source organism: Alphaproteobacteria bacterium (assembly GCA_028279895.1). Taxonomy (GTDB): domain Bacteria; phylum Pseudomonadota; class Alphaproteobacteria; order JANQMY01; family JANQMY01; genus JANQMY01. The sequence goes on along the minus strand of JANQMY010000444.1, from coordinate 8,318 downwards.
CTTGGCGGCGGATTTCCGTACGATCCGTACACGGCGCGATCCGGCCTGTGCGCTTTGCGGCAACGCCGCCACGATTAGGGAGCTTCGAGAATGAAATGACGCCCGTCACCTCACATCATGGAGGGGATGACGCGATCGGGAGGCCGGTGTCCGTCCACATAGGTGCGGATATTGATGATGACTTTTTCACCCATGCCCACACGGCCTTCAATGGTGGCCGAGCCCATATGGGGCAGCAGCACCACACTCTTCAATTTGAAGAGTTTCGGATTGACGACCGGCTCGTGTTCGAACACATCCAGCCCGGCGCCGGCGATGGCCCCTTCTTGCAGAAGGTCGGCCAGCGCATCTTCGTCGATCACTTCGCCGCGCGAGGTGTTGACGATATAGGCGTGATCCTGAAGCTGCTTGAGCCGCCGCGCCGACAACAAATGGTAGGTCGCCGGTGTGTGCGGGCAATTGACCGAGATGATGTCCATGCGGGCGAGCATCTGGTCGAGGCTGTCCCAATAGGTGGCCTCCAGCTCGTCTTCGATGACGGCGTTCACCCGGTTGCGATTGTGATAGTGAATTTGCAGGCCGAACGCCTTGGCGCGCTTGGCGACCGCCTGGCCGATCCGCCCCATGCCGATGATGCCCAGCCGCTTGCCGTGGATCCGGTGCCCCAACATGCCGGTGGGCGACCAGCCATGCCAGTTGCCTTCGATCAGCCGTTGCGACCCTTCCACCAAACGGCGGGGCACCGCCAAGATCAGCGCCATGGTGAGGTCGGCCGTGTCTTCGGTGAGCACGCCGGGCGTGTTGGTGACGATAATGCCTTTGTCGCGGGCGGCGGCCACATCCACATTGTCGATGCCGGCGCCGAACTGGGCGATCAGCTTAAGCTGCGGGCCTGCAGCCTCGATGATGGCGGCGTCGATGCGGTCCGTCACCGTGGGCACCAGCACCTCGGCTTCCGCCACGGCGGCGCGCAATGCCTCCGCCGACAAGGGCGCATCGTCCAGATTAAGGCGCGTATCGAACAATTCGCGCATGCGCGTTTCGATCGGATCCGGCAATTTGCGCGTCACAATGACAAGGGGCTTCCGGGTCGTCATGAGAAAGAAACGCTCCTTAACAGACTGGTTCGTGGGCGCCGCCAGCTAGGCTGCGGACGCGCCGGCCGCCGGGGGCAGAGACGGGACCTCTGCGCGAATGGCATTCTATACAAGCGGCACGGTGCCCTTCTAGTAGCAGGCACATCCCCCGCCACCAAGCAAGAAATGGGGGTAAACACGCGGAATGCCAGACGGCTGCCATCGGATTTCGCCTTGATGGCCGCGCTTGACCAGGGCCCGGCGAACGGGCGATAAACGACGGAGACGCAGGCTTGGGGACACATATGGGCATAGTCGACACAACCCGGATATGGCTGGCTGCCGCCGCCTTTTTCGCTGTTTTCACGCTGGCGCCGGCCGGCGCCCAACAGGCCGACACCCCCTCTGGGCTGGAGGTGCCGCGCTTTGTCAGTCTGAAATTCGATCATATCAATGTGCGCCGGGGGCCTGGCATGGACCACGAGATCGACTGGGTCTTCCGCCGCAAAGGCATGCCGGTGCAGATCATCGCCGAGTCGGACCATTGGCGGCGGATACGCGATGTGGACGGCAGCACAGGCTGGATCCATCGCACCATGCTCGATTCCCAGCGCACCGTGCTAGTGTTAGCGGAAATGCGCCCGATCCGAAAGGAACCCCAACGCGAGGCTGAGCCGGTGGCCCTGGCCGAGCCCGGCGTCATTGCCGAATTGATGCGGTGCGAACCGGACTGGTGCAAAGTCCGCGCGGACCGGGTCCAAGGCTGGATTCGCAGCGAATTCGTTTTCGGTCTAACGGATGAGGATATGATTATCCCCGGGACCGGCGCCCAGGGCTAGCCCCCCAACCTAGCCGAAATCCTTTGCCAACTCCGCCTTGCTGGCGGCCGACACGATCGCCAGAAGAGCATAGTTCTCGTGTTCGATGCCCAGCATGACCTGAACCGCCGGATCGGAAAACTTGGCAATCTGATCCTTCGTGAAATGGAAGTGCAGAAAGTGAACCGATGAGGTCTTGCCGTCTTCGGTGACCCGTTCCACATCGTGCTCCGGCGAGGCATAGATCTTGTCGTCGCCGATCTGAAAGAACGCTTTCTCTTCCACATACCCTAAGCGCGCCAGCACATTGCCGCGACGGATCGGATCGTCGATTTCAAACATCAGCGTTGCCGAAAGATCTGCTCCCTGCGGGATCATCGGATTGTACGCCCTGAGTTCATCGTCGATCTGCTCGTCGCCGCCTTTTTCGATATGCAGCATCTCATGGATCTGCAGCCACATCGTGTCGTAGCTCTCGAAATAGAAGGTAGCGTATGGGCCCACTTCCAAGCGCCGCAGTTTTTTGATCGGCAGCATTTCCGCGCGCCGCGCGCGGCGTTCTTTGGCATAGGCCTCGGGAGCCATAATGTCGTCTCGGGTGATTTGTCGGGCTTCGGCACTCATCATTCAATCACACTACTCTTTCGTCAAACCATAGGATTGGGCCATCAACTCGATCGGATGAACGGCCCGGGCATCCACACGCTTACCGTCGTTAAGCGCCTCCATGCCCTGCAAAATGTGTTTCGCCGCCAACGGACAATCGGAAGCGACGGCCTTGCGGTTGTTTTTCTTGGCGGTGCGCGCCACGGGCTTGCCCACTTTCATGGCGACCTCATGGGTCGGCGTCAGCACACCGAATGTACCGCCGTGCCCCGAACAGCGTTCGATCACGTCCACATCGGTCTCCGGAATGAAGCGCAGCATGTCGGCAGCCTTAGGACCCATGTTCTGTGCCCGGGCATGGCATGCCAGATGCACGGACACGCCGCCCTCCACAGGCGTCAACCCGTCGGCAAGGCCTTCTTTTTTCGCAATATCGACCACATATTCGTCAAGGTCGAAGGTGGCCTCCGCCAACGTTTTCACGTCGTCATTGTCCGGCAAAATCAGCGGCCATTCAAACTTGAACATCAGACCGCAACTCGCCGTCGGCGTGACGACGTCGTAGCCGTCATCGATATAGGGCCGGAGCGCCTTAGAGACCTTCTCAGCCTGCTCCGCCACCTTGTCGATTTGCCCCTGCTCCAAGAAAGGCATGCCGCAGCAGGCCGGATAAACCACTTGAACGTCGACACCGTTCTTGGCCAGCACGGCGTGGGCCGCCTCGCCGGTTTTGGGCTGGTTGTAATTGACGAAACAGGTGGCGTAGATCACGGCCTTGCGGCCGGCGGCGGGTGCGGCTTCATCCCGTTTCGGCGGCATCTGCTTGGCCGACATCACAAAGGTGCGGGAGTGGAACTTCGGCAATACCGCATCCTGATCGATGCGCATTACCTTCTCCATCAGCGGACGGGCGAAGCCGTTTTTGGTCGATGCCAGATTGGCCAACCCGGCCACCGGCTGAGCAAGGCGGCCGTTGCGGTCGGTTTGTGCAAGTTGGCGCGCCTGCTTATCCACCTTCCCTTGCTTGGCTTCGGCTGCCCGCGCCCGCAACATCAAATGCGGGAAGTCCAGATTGAATTCATGCGGGGGCACATAGGGGCATTTGGTCATGAAACACATGTCACACAGAGTGCACGCATCGATGACCGGCCCGAAATCATTGCTGTCGACACTGTCCAGCTCGCCCGTATCGGATTCGTCGATCAAATCGAACAGACGAGGAAAAGAATCGCACAGGTTGAAGCACCGGCGGCAGCCGTGACAAATGTCAAACACCCGCCGGAGTTCTTCGTCTATTTTCTTGAGATCGTAAAAGTCTGGATCTTGCCAGGCGAGTGGATGACGCACCGGGGCTTCTGTGCTGCCTTCTTTCATGCATCCTCTTTCCGGGCCCAACCGCCATGCCGGCCATGCCCGCATTTGTGTCCGTCTGTACAAAGAGTGTCACGAAAAAGGGGCATTGGTAACCGCCAACGCAGAACCAATGCCCCCGATTCCAATCGGAATGCCGTCTGGATCAGTCGTCCAGGTTTTCCAAAGCTTTCGTGAAACGGCCGGCATGCGACTTCTCAGCCTTTGCAAGCGTTTCAAACCAATCGGCGATTTCGTCAAACCCTTCTTCACGGGCCGTGCGCGCCATGCCCGGATACATGTCGGTGTATTCGTGGGTTTCACCGGCGATGGCTGCCTTAAGATTGGCGGACGTCGATCCGATCGGCTCGCCCGTGGCGGGATCACCCACTTCTTCAAGGTATTCCAAATGGCCATGGGCATGACCAGTCTCGCCTTCGGCTGTCGAACGGAAGACAGCCGCAACGTCGTTATATCCTTCAACGTCCGCCTTTTGAGCGAAGTAAAGGTAACGGCGGTTCGCCTGGCTTTCGCCGGCAAACGCTTCTTTCAAATTCTCAAATGTTTTGGAGCCATTAAGAGATGCCATGTGAAACCTCCTGACCGGTTTAGCTGGCCCAGCACTTACCGTCGCGCCGGGGTATTTGGGGGAAAAGCTCTATGCACTGGTTATAGGCGGAGAAAGGGGAAAGTCAATGCATTAGAACCATTCTAAATTGAAAAAAGCAGCCCTTTGATCAACCAAATTGACGCATGTTGTTTTCGGAAAAGCAGTTCGCCTACGACTGGCGGCGGCCCTTCACACGCACAACAACTTCGACCCTTGCTTGCCTGGTGCCGGGAGGCATCTCTGGCAACCCGCTGACCACAATAGAATGGCCCGGAATGTCGGCCAGGGCCCCCTCGTCTTCGAAGTAGAAGTGATGATGATCTTCGACATTTGTATCGAAATAGGTGCGGGCGCCATCCACCACCACTTGCCGCAATAGGTCAACTTCCGTGAACTGATGAAGCGTGTTGTAGATCGTGGCAAGCGACACCCGAACGCCTGCCGCTTGGGCTTCAGCATGCAGGGCTTCCGCCGTCACATGACGATTCGTGCCATCGAACAGGAGCGCCGCCAATGCAACCCGTTGGCGGGTAGGCCGTAACCCGGCCTGCCGTATGCGATCTAGTGAAGATGGGGCGGGATCATCTAAACTTGTTCGTTTGACCACCATAAAACCCATTCGAACCGTGTCGACCAACCTGCCCTTAGGCGGCGCCTTGTGAGGGCTACCGGCCCATGCTAGGGGACGCGCCTAGGAGGGCGCAAGCCTGCTCCGACAGACGCGTATGCCTTCCGGTAAAATGGGAAGCAGGCCGCGCCTCGACAAGGCCGAGTTCCTGATTTTTCGACATTTTGTCACGTTTATGAGCGCAGTTTTGAAACAAAATCATAGAAAATCCGCCACCGATCGCCCCCTCGACACGGTTGCGACAATATTCTATGGGAGTGGGGGTAGGAACCGCCCACACTAACAAGCTTTCGCAGTGAAGCTCCGTGTTCAGCGTCTTGCCGTGAGCCGGGAACATTGTCCAACCAGTTTTGCGAGCGCAAATTATGTCGAAAAAACAATCCAGCTATACCCACGACGAGCTTATTGCCTGCGGCCATGGTGACTTGTTTGGGCCGGGCAACGCCCAGCTGCCTTTGCCCCCCATGTTGATGTTTGATCGGATTACGCACATCAGTGACGAGGGTGGATTGCATGGCAAGGGCGAAATCGTTGCAGAAATGGATGTGAAGCCCAGCCTATGGTTTTTCAAATGCCATTTTGAAGGCGACCCGGTCATGCCCGGTTGTCTAGGCCTGGATGCGCTTTGGCAAATGGCCGGCTTCTTCCTCGGGTGGACGGGGGCCCAGGGCCGCGGACGCGCCTTAGGCGTCGGCGAAGTGAAATTCGCCGGCATGATTCTCCCGACTGTGAAGAAAATTACTTATCAGATCGACTTCCGGCGGGTTATCAACCGAAAGCTAGTGCTTGGCATCGGCGACGGAATTACAAAAGCTGACGGTGAGACCGTCTTTACCGCAAGTAATTTGCGCGTTGGTCTTTTTGGGGCCGAATCCGGTTCCTAATCGAGGAGATCTGCCATGAAACGAGTCGTTGTGACCGGCATGGGCATTGTGTCGTCCATCGGCAACAATACCGACGAGGTCACCACCTCATTGCGGGACGGAAAATCGGGCATTGTGCGCGCGGGCACCTATGCGGAAATGGGCTTTCGGTCCCATGTGCATGGCGCGTTGAACATTGACTTGGACGACGCCATCGACCGCCGTGTCAAACGGTTCATGGGCGACGGCGCCGCTTACAATTACGTGGCGATGGAACAAGCCATCAAAGATGCGGGCCTGGAAACCGACGAGATTTCCAACGAACGCACAGGGCTTGTTTGCGGGTCCGGCGGGCCGTCCACGTCCAATCAGGTGGATGCTGCAGACATCGCGCGCAGTAAGGGCGTCAAGCGCATCGGCCCCTATATGGTGCCGCGCTGTATGTCGAGCACCAACTCCGCAAATCTCGCCACGTCATTCAAAATCAAAGGCCCAAGTTATTCGATCAGCTCGGCCTGTTCGACCAGTGCCCATTGCATCGGCAATGCCGCCGAGATGATACAGCTTGGCAAGCAAGACGTGATGTTCGCGGGCGGCGGCGAAGAGTTGCACTGGTCGCTGACCATGCTGTTCGATGCCATGGGCGCCCTGTCCAGCAAATATAACGACACGCCGGAACGTGCCTCACGTCCCTATGACGTCAACCGGGACGGATTTGTCATTTCAGGCGGCGGCGGCGTGCTGGTGCTGGAAGAGCTGGAACATGCCAAGGCCCGCGGCGCCAAGATCTATGGCGAGTTCGCCGCCTATGCGGCGACCTCCGATGGGGCCGACATGGTGGCTCCGTCGGGCGAAGGCGCCTTGCGCTGCATGAAGCAAGTCAAACACAGCCTGGGCAATTTGGCCGTCGATTATGTCAACACCCATGGCACGTCGACACCGGCCGGCGATTGCGTGGAACTTGACGCCATACAAGAAGCGTTTGGCGGCCACCGCCCCAAAATCAGCTCGACCAAGTCGCTGACCGGGCATTCCCAAGGCGCCACCGGCGTCCATGAAGCGATCTATTCGCTCCTCATGATGGAGCATGATTTTATCTCTGCCTCGGCCAACATCGAGGACCTTGATCCGGAGGCCGGTGACGCACCGATCGTCCGTGAGCGGATCGACAACGCCGGCTTGAATTGCATTTTGTCAAACAGCTTCGGCTTTGGGGGCACCAATGCGTCGCTTGCCTTCAAGCGGTACCATGCATGACCAACCCTATCGGCACGCTTGTGGAGAGTTTGGTAACTTCCGCCCACAGAACAAAAAAATCAGGCGAGGGGGAGTAAGATGGCTAATAAAGGACTGATGGCCGGAAAACGGGGCCTGATCATGGGCGTCGCCAATGATCATTCCATTGCCTGGGGTATTGCGAAAACCGTCGCCGAACATGGCGCCGAACTCGCATTCACCTATCAAGGAGATGCCATCGGCAAGCGGGTCCAGCCGCTCGCCGACAGCGTTGGTGCGAAACTGGTCATGCCCTGCGACGTCTCCGACGACGCAAGCGTGGACCAAGTGTTCGACAAACTGAAATCCGAATGGAAGAGCCTCGACTTTGTGGTGCATGCCATCGCTTTTTCCGATAAATCGGAGCTGAAGGGCCGCTACCTCAATACCAGCCGCAAGAACTTCCATCTCACCATGGACATCTCTTGTTATTCGTTTACCGACATCGCCCGCCGAGCATCGGAAATGATGCCCAATGGCGGATCGTTGGTTACGCTGAGCTATTCGGGAGCGGAACGCGTGACCCCCAACTACAACGTGATGGGGGTTGCCAAAGCCGCTTTGGAAGCCAGTGTCCGTTATCTGGCAGTCGATCTGGGTAAGGACGGCATTCGCGTAAACGCCATTTCGGCCGGCCCAATGCGCACACTTGCCGGATCGGCCATCGCGGATGCCCGGTTTATGTACAAGTGGAACCGTCAGCATGCGGCACTTCAGAAGAACATCGAGCTCGAAGATGTGGGCGGCGCCGGGCTTTATCTTCTGAGCGACCTGTCCGGCTGCGTGACCGGCGAAGTACACCACGTGGACTGCGGATACAATGTGGTGGGCATGCCGGCCGCCGCAAATCTCAAGGACTCCGACGCGGCGAATGGGCGGGCAGATTCCAACGGATCCGCCAAGCCGACAAAATCGGCGACCGACGACACGACGGCCAACGCCTAAGGGTGTGCCCTCGGGCTTCGTCCGAGGGCACTCACTGCAGGGACAAGTGCTATTTCTTTGAATCACTCATAGTGATGGGTAGAGTTTTCTGAGTTTGATGCGGGCGTCTTGGTTTGTGAACTGCCAGTGCGCGATGCACCGGTTTTC
>JANQMY010000441.1 GCA_028279895.1 Alphaproteobacteria bacterium | reverse complement strand
TTCCAGCGTTAACTCCGCTTGAACCGCATAGTCGTATGGTCCTACAAGAGGAAGCGGGATCAAAACCTTCACACGGGGTTTTGGTTCTTCCTCCAACAGGGGGTGTATGGTGGCGTGGTCTGCCATGGTCTCCTAATTATAAAACAAACAAACTAGATAAGGCGTCACATGAAGTTCTTTGTCGACACGGCCGACATTGATGAGATTCGGGATCTCGCCGCAACCGGTATGGTGGACGGGGTGACGACCAACCCCTCATTGGTCGCGAAATCAGGCCGCAATTTTTTTGAAGTTCTAGAGGAAATCTGCAGTGTTGTGCCAGGTCCGGTGAGCGCGGAAGTCACCGCCACCGACGCGGAGGCCATGTTGGCCGAAGCGCAAAAACTGACCGCCATTGCCAAAAACATCACCATCAAGGTGCCGCTCACCTGGGACGGGCTGAAGGCCTGCCGCACGCTGGCGGACCAAGGCACGATGGTGAACGTCACGCTTTGCTTTTCGCCCAACCAGGCACTTTTGGCGGCAAAGGCGGGGGCGGCGTTTATTTCCCCCTTTGTGGGGCGGCTTGACGACATCACCCATGACGGGATGGGCCTGATCGAAGAAATCAAGACCATCTACGACCATTACGATGCGCTGACCACGCAAATACTCGTGGCCTCGGTGCGTCATCCATTGCATGTGCGCGATGCGGCCCTGTTGGGAGCCGATGTCGCCACCGTTCCTCCCAATGTATTGCGGGCACTGGCCAATCATCCGTTGACGGATAAAGGCTTGGCGGCGTTTCTCAAGGATTGGGAAAAGACGGGCCAATCCATATAAGTGAGGCGTAAGAGTATCGTGGCGTATATTCCTGGAAACTCATCCGCACAAACGCGGCACATTCCCCTGACCGCAGAAGAGGTCAAAGCCTATCTGCGCGACAATGCAGAAGCGGTTCAGGACGACCCGGAGCTGATGTCCTTGTTGCTGCCGGCAATCGAAGACGACGGCAATGTGGTGAGTTTCCAGTCTCACCTGGTGAAAAAGCTGCAAAGCGAACTCGCCATGGCACGCCACGATCAAACCGATTTGCTGCGCACGGCGCGCGGCAATATGAACGCGCAAGAACGGGTGCATGTGGCGGTGTTGCGTTTTCTCGAAGCGCAATCCTTCGCCCATCTCATCCATATCATCACCCACGAAATGGGCGCTTGCCTAGATGTGGATGCGGTGCGCCTGTGTGTGGAAGTGGCCGGCGAACAGGTGCCGACCGATGCGGGGCTCGAAGACATCGTCATGCTGCCCATCGGCATGACGGACATGCTGATCGGTCAGGAAGAACCCGCCCTGCTGCAATGCGGCGGCCTGCGCATGCCCGAACTTTACGGTTTCGACGATCACGGCTTGCAGTCGGAGGCGCTGGTGCGGCTCAACATTGCGTCGGAGGCGCCGGGCGCCATGTTGGCCATGGCCAGCCTAGACCCGGACATGTTCCAACCGGACCACGGTACGGAACTGTTGGACTTTTTGGCGCGGGCCCTGGAACGCTGCCTGCGCGCCTGGCTCGATCTGCCGGAGGGGTGAGTAAACTCTCCTCGAACTATTGGCTTTTGGCTACACTGCACCAACATCGGTGCAGCTCCCGGCAAAAGATTTCCTCCCACAATAAACACTAAATAGTTGTTGTACGTGTATCCTGAAGTCCCTAGTAAGGAAGGATGCAAAGATTCAACCCATTTCGGCCTGGCGGCATAGTCGGACCGGGAATGTTCGTTGGCCGAATGGACGAGATTCTGGCCATTGAAAGTCATCTTTTTCAGACGAGCCACGAAAACCCTCAGGATTTCTTGATTAAGGGAGAGCGGGGGATCGGTAAGTCGTCGCTTTTACTTTTTGTAAGCACCTTAGCGTCCGGAAAGGTCGACCCCGTAAGGGGCGGTAGTTATAACTTCGTGACTGTCTCCGCCGACCTTGGAGGATGCACCACGCAATTAGGTATCATTCAGAAAGTAGGCAAAGGATTTCGAGAAGCGCTAGGGGATCACGAGGTAGCTAGGGAGAGGGCTAAAGAGTTCTGGGAATGGCTAACCAATTGGGAAGTTCTTGGTGTCAAGTACAGTAAGGAAGATCCAAACTCCGACCCAGACATGATTGTCAGAGAGTTTGTTGATGGCGTTGTTGAGCTGTGCAAAAGAAATCCCGATCTAGATGGCGTTCTCGTACTTATAGATGAAGCAGACCGTCCGCCTACGGATGCAAATCTAGGCGAAACGCTGAAAATGTTCTCAGAAAGGCTCGAGAAACGAGATTGCTTTAAAGTAGTTTTTGGGCTTGCCGGACTTCCCATTGTATTGGACAAGGTACGAGCAAGCCATGATTCATCTCCTAGGTTGTTCCATACAATGACGCTTGAGCCTCTTGAAATGGAAGAGAGGAAGGCCGTTGTTATGCGGGGTCTTGCACGAGCTACGGAGAAGAATCCCGTTCCAACCTCAATAAACGAAGACGCTCTAGAATACTTGGCCGATTTATCCGAAGGCTATCCACACTTTGTGCAGCAGTTTGCTTACAGCGCTTTTGAAGAAGACTCCGACGATAACATCAGTGCAGATGATGTATTGGTGGGGACATATAAAGAAGGCGGCGCATTGGATCAGTTGGGGGACAAATATTTTAACGACATGTACCACGCCAGAATTGGTTCGGACGAGTACAGAATGGTTTTAGACGCTATGGCTGAGCACGGCGATGATTGGGTCTCAAGGAAAACGATACTGGAAGAATCGGAAGCATCCAAAACCAACGTCGACAATGCGCTTAAAGCGCTGAAAGCTAGGGAGATCATTATTCAAGATGATCGAGTACGGGGGTCGTATCGTCTGCCAACCAAATCATTCGCGGTGTGGATGAAAGCAATCAGAGAAGAAAGGAAATCAGGTCTTCGGCAGCGCAATAAATGAGATGCCCGATAAGTTCTACCACTCTTCGCTTGTTTATTGCTGATGCCAAATCTGGGCTTAGCCCTAATTTTGAGTTACTTTCAGTATGTTCCAGTACCGTTCAGTACGTTCCAGTACCGCTCAGTAGGTACTGCCACCATTTCCACAACAACCCATTTGGCCACCTAAGCGCCTGAAATCATTACAAAATCTACCCACCTCAGATATTCACCACCTTAGCGTGCTGAACATTTAGATAGCGCCCTCAAAAGATGTATTGGGACACTGATGAGTTTCAGCCAACCTCCCGATCAAGTCAGCAACAAAACGAGCCGCGCGGTCGAGATCCGCGTCCTCAAAATCAGACAAACCAATCGTCTCCACCACCTTCACCTTCATGCGCGCGCGGTGCTTGGCGTAACGGCCGTCGTAATGGCGGGCCATGAGGTCGGTGGCGAGCTGTTCGAACTGCCCTGCTTCGGCAAGCTTCAGCCATTCTTCGATCACCTCACCCGGCTGATAGGGGCGCAGGCGGTGGATCACCTCGATCAATAGCGGTTTGTTTTCGACGATATCCCGATAGGCACGGGTGAGGTAACGGGCGCGCGCCGCGAGCGGCGCTTCAAGCCGGATACGCGGCGCTTGCCGCATGGCCGCCCACAAGGACGGCGGGATCGAGCGTGCGCCGATCTTGTTCGACTCCGATTCCACCACCACCGGGCGCGACGGGTCGAGCCCCGCGATCGCCAGCCCCACACGCGCTTCGAAGGTCTTCTGACTCGGTTGTTCCGTCGACTGAGCACCAAACAACGAGCCGCGATGGTTGGCGGCCCTTTCCAGGTCGATGATCTGCACACCCAATTGGGCGGCCCGGTTCAGCACGTCGGTTTTTGCCGTGCCCGTATTGCCCTCCAAGATCACCACGGGTGCGGGCATGGGCGCGGTGTGGGTCGTCTCCACCACCAACCGGCGATAACTGCGATAGCCACCCGCCAACACCTCTACCGGCCAGCCCACCTGTTTCAGGATGGTCGCAAACGCGCCCGAGCGCTGGCCGCCACGCCAGCAATAGACCAGCAGGCGGTAGCCGCCGGGCTTGTCCGCCAGATAAGTTTTCAAATGACGCGCTGCATTTTCAGCCACCAGCGCGGCCCCTATTTTCCGCGCGCGGAATTTGCTGTCCTGCACATAGATGGTGCCCACACGGGCGCGTTCCGCGTCGTCCAACACGGGCAGATTGACCGCCCCCGGCAAGTGATCTTCGGCGAATTCCGACGGCGAGCGCACATCGATCACGTCATCGAAGGGCAGGTCGAGAAAATCCGACAAGGTTCGCGGGTCAAAGCTCATAAGAGGCAAGAAATAGCAAATTGGCCAGTGCTATGTCGAACTTCACTCACCCCCCTCCTATCCTCCCCCCATCAAGGGGGGAGGAATAGAGCCGCAAATCACTGAACCGTTATTCCCCTCCCTTGATGGGAGGGGTTAGGGGAGGGTGACATATAATGGCGCAATCGAATCACGATGCGGATGAAGGATGGCCCCTAAACGCGCCAAAATGTTGGCACAGGACCACATTGATCCCTGGCTGGCCCATCTCGCCAAGGAGCGGCGCATGAGCGCCCACACGCTTGCCGCCTATGAGCGGGACATTCGAAGGTTTTTCGAGTTTTTGGGTGTGCATCTGGCGACGTCGGTCACCCTGGCCGACCTGTCCGCTCTGACGCTGGCCGACTTTCGCGCTTTTCTTGCGTGGCGGCGGCGCGAGGCCGTGTCGCCCAGAACACTGGCCCGTCTGGTATCGTCCGTGCGCGCCTTCTTCCGCTATCTGGAACGTCAGGAGCTGGTGGAAAACGCCGCCATTCACAGCCTGCGCTCGCCCAAACTGCCTCATGCGGTTCCCAAGCCGTTGGCGGTGGACGCCGCCAAACGCCTGACCGACGCGCCCCCCAGCAACACCCAGCCGGCTTGGGCGTCGGCCCGCGACCTGGCCGTGTTGACCCTGCTGTATGGCGCGGGTTTACGCATTTCCGAAGCCCTGGGGCTGGACGGCAAGGACTGGCCCGCCGACGGCCCCTTGCGCATATTGGGGAAGGGCAACAAGGAACGGCTGGTGCCGGTGATCCCGCCGGTGCGGTTGGCAGTCGAACGCTATGTGCGGCTGCGGCCCACGCCCCTCACGAAGGACGCGCCGTTGTTTGTCGGCGTGCGTGGCGGACGGCTGGGCGCCCGCGCCGTGCAAAAGCTGATGACCCATTTGCGGTCCGCCTTGGATCTGCCGCCCAGCGCCACGCCCCACGCCCTGCGCCATTCCTTCGCCACCCATTTGCTGGGCAATGGCGGCGATTTGCGCGGCATCCAAGAATTGCTGGGTCATGCCAGCCTGTCGACCACCCAGCGCTATACGGAAGTGGACACGGCCTCGCTGCTGGAGGTGTATGACAAATCCCATCCGCGGGCGGAAGGATAAGCAAAGCTACGGCCGTCCGAATTGGCGATAGTCTTTTGGTGTCATGTTGACGGCGCGCTTAAAATCACGCTGAAAGTGAGATTGATCCGCATATCCGCACCAATAGCCGATATCCGACAAAGACATGCCATCGTCCATCAGAAGCCGGCAGGCTTCCTGGGAACGCACGCCACGCGTAAGGCTCGAGAAGGTATGGCCGGCCGCCTTGATTTCCCGCTGCAAGCTTCGGGCGGAGCAGCCCACCTGGCGGGCCGCTTCTTCAAGGCGCCAAACCTCGCCCAAATCCTGCCGAAGCAATCGTTCGACTTTTCCGACAATTGCCCCCGGCATCGGGCTTTTCGCCGGCAGCACGGCTTCGTCTGCGTGTCTTTCCAGCGGCCATGTCCATCGGATGCTCCATCGATCGGCCGGTCCGGACGGAGAACGGCGCCGACCAACACCGGCGCCCAAGACATGGTACAGCCCTTTCAGGTCAACCTCGACATTCTGGCAACCATAGAGCCTCAGAAGCCCAGCCATCAGTCCACAGATGAACAGATGAACAGATTTTCCGCCACCGTCGCTTCGCCGCCGGACTGCACATAGCGCGTACAGGACCAGGCATTTTGGCCCGCGGGGTCGATCTGTGTGCGGTGGGTTGCATGGTGATAGCGTTCCAAACGCATCCACTTATCCGCCAACACCGCTGCCGACCGGGACCGGATCAAGACCTGAAGGGCCGGCAAGAAAAGAGCGTCGTCATCGATGGACCCGACTTCCAGCAATGGCAAGGCACCTCCTTGAGCGTAGACATGGTCAAGCAAACGCTTTTTCTCATTTGCGTCCCACGTGGCGGACGCCAGCGCATCCGGCTCATCTAGATCGGCGGGCAGGAGAGTCGGATCGATGACACGCAAGCGCCGGATCAACAGCGCCACCAGCGGCGCGCTGGTGAAGAATTCGGTCTTACCTGCACGGCGCGCTTCGTCTCCCATTCCTTTAATTCAACATGCCCGGGACCAAGATTCCACCGCAGAAAAGCACGACCGCGGTGGTGGCGACGGCGCCTGCCGGTGCCAATGGGCCGGTTTCGTCCGTCGTTTTTACGCACGTCCAGGCAAGCAGAAGGATGAGACCGTAGGCCAGTCCATGACTGATCAAAAGGACCGGGCCGAGAACCGCAAATGGGCCGCCGAGTTGTTCGAACGTATAGACAAAGACCAGAAATCCCGCGACCATCCAGAATAGACCCGTGGTGCGATGGCCCACCTTAGGGTGTTGTAAAGCCGCTCCGACACCGGTGAGCCAGACCGCCAAACCCCAGAAGCTCAGATTTTCACCAATGGCATTGCCCGCGTAATGATGAAAGGCGTCCAGCATGAGAAGACCGGCCGCTCTTGCATCGGGGGAAAGGTCGGCTTGACCGAGATAATCGGCAAAGACCGGCACCAGAATGGGCCAACGCAAGAAGCCCATGGTTTGCGCGAGCCCATACAGCACACCCCCTGCCGTGGCCACGGCCAACCAAGGGCCGTCCGCGGCGCGCAACGCACGGGCCAGCACGATGACCGCCGCGGCAAAGATCAGATGGGCCACCGCAAACAGATAATAAAACCCCCGCACTTCCGTTCTGCGCGCGTCAAACGCCGCCAGAATTTCCGCTGCCGGGGCACGCAGAATATCGGGGAAACCGAAAGTAACCATCAGACCCGCATAGGCCGTCAGAGACAAAGCCACAAACGTAACCAACAGGGCCGCTGTTGCCCTTAAATCGCGGCGATCGAACGCGGAGATGTTTCTTTCAGATCTATGCATCGGCAATTCCTCACTCGCTGACCATGCGAGTTTGGCTTCTGCCGCTGTCGGAGTATTGAATAATCGCGCCAAATTTTTTCGCTCGAGCGCGAGGGAGGTGAAAGCGCTCTAGCTTGGGACCGGGTTAACGCCCCGTGACGCCAGCCAACACGTCGTCCGGCACCCGGCCGATGGTGATGACATGTTTGGGCCCGCGGCCGGCAGGCAGGCGCACCACCTCGTCCCGGGTGGCATAGGAGACGACCGACACATCGTCGCTACGGGTATTGGCAACCACGCAATAACGATCGCCCGCACTTGACGCCGACCAGCTGGGCGCATCGCCGGACGGGATGGTTTTGATCAGGCTGAGATCTTCCGTGGCCACCAGCGCCACATAATCCGACGCGCGGCCCGCAATGCACAGGGTCGATTCATCCTCGGTCATAACCAGCCCGTGATGGGGGGCTTCAAAATCCCAATCGTCTTCAACGACGCCTTCTTTCACCGGCAGGTCGAGGCGGCGTATCACCTCGCGCCTGGCCACATCGTAGGTGATGAGCGAATGGGTGTTGGAAAGCTGAGCATGGATCAGGCTTTCATCGGCCGTCACCTGAAACGGGCGTATGCCGCGTTCGAAACGATGCGTGTCCAACACCTCCAGCGTGGACACATCCGCCACCGTGATCAGATAGGCATTGTCCGCCTCGCCCCGTTCGGGCTCATCGACAATCATGTTGCCAAGGCTGGCATTGTAGATGCGGGCCCCATCGTCGGACACATTGTTGTCATGGGGAAAGATACCGGTGGTGAAACGGCCGACGGTCCAGGCCGTGGCCGTGTCGATCACCGCCACGCGGCGGCTGGTCATGGCGGCGACGAATAAACGGCGCCCGTCTTTCGACAAGGCCATATGGTCCGCCCGAAAGCCCGCAATGGGTTGCCGCCACATGAGGTCGCCGGATGCCACGTCGAAGGCGGCCACATCGCCCAAATGCCCGCGCGCCACATAAAGCACGCGTCCGTCGGGCGAAATGTCCGTGTCCTGAGCGAAATTGAGGCCGCCAAAGCGCTGGATCAGCGGCTGGCCGATCACCGATTGGATCGGGTCGCGAAAATAGCTCACCCGTTCGCCGTCGGGCACCACCGAAAACTCGCCGACGACCGTCAGGTCTTCCAGATCGATAAGGGTGACGGTGCCGCCCACCGCATTGGCGACAAAAGCGATTTCCCGCGCCGGGCCATCGGGCGCGGTGGCGGTAGCCACGGGCCCGGTCCCTACACCCCCTGCCCGCCACATGCCGATGACGGTAATCGCCGCAATGGTGACCAAAACGCCGCCCACATAGATGAGTATACGCCGAAACATTTTGGCCCCCTTGCTGCTTCAGAAAAGCTACATCTGCATGGTCCAGCCTTCAACGCCCATGGCGGCTTGGCGCACCGCTTCGGTGAGCGTGGGATGCGCATGGCAGGTACGCGCAATGTCCTCGGAACAGGCGCCGAATTCCATGGCCAGCGCCGCTTCCGCAATCATATTGCCCACTTCGGGGCCGATCATATGCACGCCATAGACCTTGTCGGTCTTGGCATCCGCCAGGATCTTCACAAAGCCTTCCGTGGTGTCGTTCACCCGGGCCCGGGCATTGGCAGTAAAGGGAAACTTGCCCACCTTGTATTCAATGCCCGCCGCCTTCAGCTCTTCTTCGGTTTTGCCCACGGTTGCCACTTCCGGATAGGTGTAGACCACGGCCGGAATGACGTCGTAGTTCACATGACCGGGTTCGCCCGCGATAAGTTCCGAGACGGCCACGCCTTCATCTTCCGCCTTATGCGCCAGCATGGGGCCGTCGGTCACATCGCCAATGGCAAAAACCCCGTCCACATTGGTCTTGTAGTGATCGTCGGTGATCACGCGGCCTTTATTGTCGAGCTGAACGCCAACCGTTTCCAGACCCAAGCCTTCCGTATACGGACGGCGACCGATGGAGACCAATACCACATCCGTGTCCAAGGTTTCCGGGTTGCCGCCGGCGGCATCTTCGATGGTGACGCCAAGCGCGCCGTTTTCACGGGTCACGCCCGTGACCTTTTTGCCCAGGCTGAACTTGATGCCCTGCCGCTTGAGGATTTTCTCGAACTGCTTGGACAGTTCTTCATCCAAACCCGGGGTGATCCGATCCAGGAATTCGACCACCCGCACCTTCGATCCCAATCGGCGCCACACGGACCCCATTTCGAGGCCGATATAGCCGCCGCCCACCACCACCATGCGCTCGGGCACCTGCTTCAGGGACAAAGCGCCGGTGGACGAGACAATCTTGTCTTCGTCAATGTCGATCCCCGGCAGGCCCATGATTTCGGACCCGGTGGAGATGACGATGTTCTTGGTGTCATAGGTCGTGCCGTCGACCGTGACTTTACCGGCGCCGGCGATTTGGCCCGTGCCGCGCAGATAATCGACCCCGTTTTTCTTAAACAGGAACTCGATCCCTTTGGTGAGCTGTTCGACGGATTTGGCCTTGTGAGCCATCATGGCCGGCAGATCGAGGCTGACATTTTCCGCTTTCACCCCCAGCTTGGCGATGCCGTTGGTGGCTTCCTCATAAACTTCCGAGGCGTGCAGCAAGGCTTTGGATGGGATGCACCCCACATTGAGGCAGGTGCCCCCCAGCGTGCCGCGTTTTTCGATGCAGGCCGTCTTGAGGCCGAGTTGCGCTGCGCGAATGGCCCCATTATAGCCGCCCGGCCCGCCGCCGATAAAAATCACGTCGTAAGTTTCAGCCATGGATTAGCCTCTGATTTATCATGCGTCATTACGAGGGCGCAAATGCGCCCGCGGCAATCCAGAGCAAAGCATACCGAGTTTGCGGCTCTGGATCGCGTCGTCGGTGCTTCGCACCTTCTCGCGATGACAGGTTAGGGAACACCGCTCTACAATTCTCGAAACTCAGTTGCACACTAAAGGCCGAGCAACAGGCGCTCCGGACCTTCCAAGTTTTCTTTGACCCGCACCAGGAAGGTGACGGCCTCGCGCCCGTCCACCAGCCGGTGATCATAGCTCAGCGCTGTGTACATCATGGGCCGGACGACGATCTCGCCGTTCACCACCGTGGGCCGCTCTTCGATTTTGTGCATGCCCAAAATGCCCGACTGCGGCGCATTCAAAATGGGCGTGGACATCAACGAGCCATAGACCCCGCCATTGGAGAGGGTAAAGGTGCCGCCCTGCAGCTCTTCCAGCTTCAGGTCGCCGGTGCGGGCACGGCTGCCGAAATCGTTGATTTCCTTTTC
>JANQMY010000429.1 GCA_028279895.1 Alphaproteobacteria bacterium | reverse complement strand
ACTGGCAGTTCACAAACCAAGACGCCCGCATCAAACTCAGAAAACTCTACCCATCACTATGAGTGATTCAAAGAAATAGAGTTTCAGCTCCCTGGGGCTACCTGGTCGTTCAAGTCCCAATCGTAAGCATAGGCATCGATCGACGAGAACTCTTCCAGTTGCGCTTTCAGCGCCGGCTCCGCATAGCGTTTGAGATGTTCCAATACCGAGGCTTCCGTGCCGCCGAAATCTTCTTCGAACCAGGCGTAGATGCTGGATACGGTGATTTTGCCGTCAGCAATGGTCACGCCGCGCGGATCATTGATGAAGGCCCGCGCTTGGGTCTCAAGCGCGGCCTCCAAGGTGGCGCCACGAAATGCGGTCATGGCCAGGTTGGGGCAGCCAACGGCGGCGCAATTGACTGCATAGTGCACCCGCGGATCGTTCCAAAATGGCCGCATGATGCCGTGTTCGATGTCGTCCAAGGACAGGGCACGGCCATTGACGGCCGTCAGATCTAAGCCCCACGGCCCCACGGCCAGCGGCCCCCCGCCGGAAATATTGCGGATGCTGCCGACAGGGTAGTTGTCGAGAATCGTCCGCACAGTGACGGCATTGTAGAGATTAGCCCAGAAGGCGTACTGTTCGTTGCGATTGAACGTGGCAATGTCCACGGCCTCAAGAGCGGCGATGTAATCGCGCAGGGCTTTGTCATCGGCGGGAGTGACCGTGCCATAGGCCACGCGGTTGACGCCATCCGCATCTGTTGACAGGTATTTGACCAAAAACGCGTCCCACGCGTCATGGTCGATGGTGGCCGTCGAGGTGGCATCGTGGTCGGACCACCCCGCTAGGGGCTTGGCGGCCGGCGCGAAGGCGGCCTCGAACTGGGCGGTCGAACAGGCGGCGACAACGACCAAAGGAATAAGACTGAGTAATCGAGATAGGCGTTTCATGGATAACCCCGCGTAAAACAGCCGGCAGAATAGCCGCACGGAGGCCATTACGGGGAACACAACCGATCACAACTACGCTAGAGCCGTATGAGATGAGCGCGAGCGGTCAGCATGATCGCGTCGGGGAAACGAGTCTGGTACGATTCGGTGATGAAGGACGCAGAGTTTATCGATCTTGCCCTCACCAACCCTCACAATGCCGAGCTGATGGCCCGGTTGGACCGTCTGGGCCTGCCGGATTGCTGGCTGGTGTCAGGGGCCTTGTTCCAAACCGTCTGGAATGCGCTTACCGGGCGGTCCCCCACATACGGCATTAGAGACTACGATGTATTCTATTTCGACGACACGGACCTATCGTGGGACGCGGAAGACGCCGTGATCAGGCAGGTGGCCGACGCAACGCGGGACATGAACATTGAGGTAGAAGTGCGCAATCAAGCCCGCGTTCACTTGTGGTATACGGAGAAATTCGGCGGGAACTATCCGCCGCTCGCCAACGCCCATGAGGCGATCGACCGGTTTTTGTCAAAGGCCTGCATGGTGGGCTTGAAACGTCTAGGGGACGACGTTTATCGGCTCTATGCGCCTGCCGGTCTCGACGATATCGCGCAGATGATTGCCCGCCCCAACTTCACCGCCAACTATGCGCCGGAAAAATACACGGCGAAGGTTTCGCGCTGGAAAGAAAAGTGGCCGGAACTTCAGGTGCTGTCTGCCAATTTGCCGGCTGAGGCGTGACCGGTGACGGCAGGCGACCCCCTCCTTGCCGTCCATGGCGGTGCCGGGCGGTTGCCCCGGCGGGCGTTGTCCCGGAAAAATCGGGCCGCTTACGAAGAAGGATTGGCTTCCGCGCTTAAGGCGGGCTGGCGCACCCTCCGGCGGGGCGGCTCCGCGCTGAAGGCGGTGACGGAAGCGGTCGCGGTGCTGGAAGATCACCAGTTGTTTAATGCCGGTCGGGGGGCTGCCCTGTGTGCGGATGGCACGGCCGAACTCAGCGCGTCGCTCATGAACGGCAAAAGCCGCGAGGTGGGGGCTATGGTGGGGCTGCGCCGCGCGAGGAACCCCATTCGTGCAGCCGGTACCTTGATCGGTCATGCCCATGGTCTGCTGTTTGGCGAGGAAGCCGACCGCTATGCTGCGCAGCATGGGATCGAGCAGGTGCCGCAAGACTATTTCCGCACCGAACACCGATGGGCCCAATGGCAGAAACGGCGGGGAACGGGCAAGATCACCCTCGACCACGATGAAGAAAATGCGCACGGCACTGTTGGTGCGGTGGCGCGGGACCGCCGCGGCAATCTGGCCGCAGCCACATCGACCGGCGGTCTCGTCAACCAATTGCCGGGCCGAGTGGGCGACACACCCGTGGTCGGTGCCGGCACATGGGCCGACAATGGGGTCTGTGCCGTCAGCGCGACGGGGAAGGGCGATGCCTTTGCCCGTGTCGCCTTTGCGCGCCGTGTGGCGGATCTGATCGAGCTTGGCGGCTTGTCTGCGCAAGAAGCGGCCGAGAGCGCCCTCGAAGAGGTCAAGAATGTCGGGGGCGAAGGCGGATGCATTTTGATTGACCGGAATGGCATGTGTGTGTTGCCGTTCAACAGTGCCCACATGCTGCGCGGCTGGATCGGCCGTGATGGCCGGCCCCATGTGGCCATCGGACCGGATCAGGATGTGGAGCTGCCTGCATCCTGACCGCTCTAGACCATGCGCCGCATGCCCGGATATGTTGCGGGACGGTTGCTTCACGGGGAAGCATGGGGGCACAAGGGTATGGATTTCACTCTCCGCATAGCGAGAACGGCGGCGCTGATCATCGGGGCGCTGGTGCTCGCCCTTCTGTGTATGGGAGTGTTGGGTCTCACGGCCCGTCACCTGCAGGTGACCCTGTTCGATACGGATGTGAAGGCAGAGCGTCTTGCCCAGAAGCAAGACTATTTGGCGGCGGTACCGGCGGCCGTGGAAAATGCGCCTAATGTGGTCGTAATCTTTTTCGACGATTTGGGGTGGGGCGATTTATCCGCCTACGGAAACCGCTTGATCCGTACCCCGCAAATGGACCAAGCGGCTGCCGACGGCTTGCAGATGACGGATTTCTACGCCGCCTCGCCTGTGTGCACCCCGTCCCGCGCTGCGCTGTTGACGGGCCGCTATCCGCCGCGGACGGGCACGGACCGGCATGTGTTCTTTCCGGAGGATTCCTTCGTCGGCTGGGGGCGCCGCATGCTGGGCTGGCCCAATCGTCTGCCGAAAGACGAGATCACCTTGGCCGACGTGTTGGGTGCCGCCGGATATCGCACGGGCATGATCGGCAAGTGGCATTTGGGCGGGCAGGCCGGCCATATGCCGAACGAATTCGGCTTTGACAGTTGGTACGGGGTGTTGTGGAGCAACGATATGTTCCCCCTGCATCTCTACCGCGACGGCGAGATTATCCAAGAAGACAAACGGCCCGGCGGTTGGATGTCGGCGGAATGGGATGAACAGAAACCCCTGGGGCCGGGCGGCATCGACCAAACCACGCTGACCCAATCCTACACGGATGAAGCGGTTGCGTTCCTGGAGGCGTCGTCGGGCGCGCCGTTTTTTCTTTACCTCGCCCATACGTTCCCTCATGTGCCGCATTATCCGTCTCGTGACCATGCGGGCACGTCCGACGGCGGCACCTATGGAGATGTGGTGGAAGATCTTGACCGCAGCACGGGCGCGATCCTGGCGGCGCTCGACCGTCTCGGTCTGTCGGAGAACACCCTGGTTGTCATCACCAGCGATAATGGGGCGGACTATAACGGCAGTGCTGGGTCTCTGCGGGGGCGCAAACAACAGATCTTGGAAGGTGGCCAGCGGGTGCCGATGATCGTACGTTGGCCCGGCACGGTGGAAGCGGGTCGGACGTCCGGCGCACCGGCGATGAATGTGGATCTGTTCCCGACCATCCTATCGCTTGCCGGTCTGCCGTTGCCGCAAGATCGGATCATCGACGGCAAGGATATTTCAGATCATCTGACGGATGGGCAGGTGCTTGCAGAGCGCGCGCTGTTTTATTTTCCGGTGTTGTCGACACCGCCCGGCGGAATCCGAAAGGGCGATTTCAAATATCTGTTCAACACGGGCAAACAAGGCCGCGATCGCGGACACCTGTCCCGGCTTGACCTGGACGCCGAAGCGCACGAACTCAGCGCGCGGCATCTGGCGCTGGCGGCGGAGCTGGCCGCCGAACTGGACGACAAGCGTGCGGAGATCGAAGCGAACCCCCGCGGGTGGATTGAGTGAGCAGGGTTGCTCATCTCGTGGCCGTCATTCGCTTAAAGGCGTCATCCGCCGGCTTGACCGGCGGATCCATTCATCCAATCTGATTAAATAGATGTATGGCGTCCAGGCCGGTAGATTCGCCGGATAAACCCACTACTGTCCGGTTAAGATTTAGGGTTATAGGATTTTCAGGTTTAGCTGTGTTTCGGTTGGGTTTTGTTTGATGTCGGGCG
>JANQMY010000376.1 GCA_028279895.1 Alphaproteobacteria bacterium | reverse complement strand
GGGATACCGCCCGCCGGCCCCGGAAACCGTCGTCCCGATAGACCAAAGGCCGGTCATGCACTAACAATCAAATTGGACCACTCAGGTGGGGCTGATCAGGGCGGCGGAGGTTTTAACATCGCCGATGTCGTCACCGATCAAGGGCGCATATACGGTACCGTCCTGGCCAGCCAGACGCAGCGCCAGGCGGCCGGCGGCCCCATCGGTGATCTGTCCGCCCAGATAAAGGTCTGAGAGGTAGGCATTGTTGCTGCCATACTCGCCCCGAAATCGAACATCCCGTTCTCCGTCCGGTTGGCGCGTCACATAATTTACGCTTCCCGCCTGAGCGCCACGACCGAACAGTACGTTTTGGGGTCCGCGAACGACTTCTACCCGTTCAACGTCCAGCAATTGTGGATACGCCGCCGACAATGACAAGGGTTGGCCATCAAGCGAGTACCCTATCGTCGTATCGAAAGGATTGAGCGGTAAACCCAGATTGCCGATGCCGCGAATGGACGCCGAGGTCGTACGCGGCGAGTCGGTGTCTGTCGTATTGTAGTTGGGAACGCGACGTGCGATATCGATTGAAGCTTTTGAGTTGTTGTCAGGCAGGGTGTCTACATCAACCACGGTGCCGCTAACCGGGATCTCGGCCAGGTCTTCCTCGACCTTGCGGGCCTCGATTACGATCGTATCCAGAAGGACGGGTTCCTCGCTCTGCGCGACGGCCATTGGCGTGGTCACTGCAGTTTGAGCCGCAAACCAAGAGCAGACAAGCGCCGCTTTTCGCAGATCGTATTCAGCTGCGCAGAGTTCCCACGCCTTTTTCATTCCCGGAATGAATGCCATCCCACGCCCCCATAACTGATTGTCCTCCTAGGGCTTAGGGAGTGAGCTGAGGTTAAACAAGCAAGAGAGACTTTGCCTGATCGGCATTCACCTTTGACGGATCGTCACCGGGTGCGTCTGGCGGCATCGCTTGGAGAAATGCCATAGCGGCGACGAAACGCTGTCGAAAAATTCTCCGGCGACGAAAATCCGCCAATATACGCAGCTTCGGCGACGGAAACATTTTTCGTTTCCAGAGCTCGCTTGGCTGCCACCATCCGATTCTCACTCAGGTAGGCGATGACAGTTGTGCCGAACGCGGCTTTGAATTGACGGGTCAGCGAGCTAACGCTCATGCCGAAGTTCTTTGCAAGCTTTTCCAGCGAGGTCGAAACAGCAGGGGACATCCCATCCAATTCCGCGCGCAGGTCTTCCATCTTTCGCATCTGTCTTAAGGATAGCTTGTGCATTGGCACGAGGCTCTTTTCCAAGCCGGAGTTAGATACCGCTTCTGCATAAAACTCCATTGCCAGTGCCTCGCGCCTCAGACGTTTAAACGGTCCATCGATCGAACCAGCCTCCATAAGACGTATCGCGGCCTCCTTGAGCGCCGGCGGAACGCTGAAATTTGCAACACGCGCATTCTGCAGCGGTTCAAACCCCGGCAGTTCAACTGCTCCAAACAGCTGACCGAAGTCATTTCGTTCCAGCCAGGCTTGGTTTGCCATGACACCGACAAATCGCATTGGTATTCCAGACACCAAGAGGTTTTGCGCTTTGGTAGCGCCATTGATTAGTGTCACGGATTGACTGACGGCCCTCATCCGCAAGTCCCGGCCTTCGATCCTCATATGCATCCCGCCGTGTAGCAGGACGCCGATCATAAGGCTGGGATTGAGGTCAACCTCCATCACCGAGGTAGAACGAAATTGAAGATCTGAAATGGATAAAAAGAGATCAGGCGATATCTCGTCTGTAATAGCGAGACCTTGCGCGACATCGCCCCGCCCCTTTTCCCTGAAAACCCGGTGACAGCCGTCACCGTTCTTGCTGCGCCATTCGCTCTCAATGAAATCCTTGTCGAACCTGCTGGTTCCGTGGCCAACAGACAACAGGCTATTGGCGTTTGGAGGCTGGTCGCTTTTCGGCATCTGTCGGGTCACCGGTTGGCTTCGGGGTTTGTCGGAACCGTTGGGTGGGCCTGAGAGACCATGCCTAGTCCTTATCTATCTGAAGAATATTGCCAAATAAACGGCCTCATGACGGTTCTTCGGTTTGGTCAGCGCCCAAAATGCCGATGAATGTGTCAGGGAACGCGCAACTGTTCAGGCCCGGTATCTGGTGGAACGCATTGAGGGTGAGTCGGTTAGCCTCTTTAGCGACCGGTTTTTGAATTCCGCGGCGGCGCCAAAAACTTGGTGCCGTGTGCGCGAAGGCTCTCCGCACGAGCGAGAGCTATGTTTGCAGAAGTCCCCATAGCGACCATCCGCATGGCATGTAGCTCACGGTCACAACGAATGTCGGCTTCCGGGAAACCCCTCGGTGGCTGGCGAACGGCAACTCCGGGCCGTTCTCATCGATAAAAGATCGTGCGGTGATGGTCTGGTTTGGACTCAAAGTTCGAGTTCGCCGCGTCGCATTTTCGGGCGTGGATGAGTGTCGTTTGCGGCCCATAGCCGACATTCGCGACAAGCCTTGGTGCCGCATCGTACATTTCCGAAAGTTGCCATTCCGAGAAATTTTGCCGGTCTAGTCGGACAATGACCGGAGGGCGGACGAAGTGAGCTTTCGCTGTGTCTACACCAATGGCGCTATTCCCGATTAGGCAGCGATGCAACGCTTCACACGGCTATCGCCGCAATGCGCAGCAAAGCGATCATCACCACTCTTTTACAGGGTAGATACAAAACGACGCGCTCACACACTCGCAATGCGGTGAGGATGTGAAAGTGCCAGACGCTATAAGCTAAGATCAGTCCGCATCGCCAAAATAAACGAAGCTCATCTTATTGCCATCAAGATCACGGACATAGGCTCCGTAAAAGTCAGGACCATATTGCGGACGCGGCCCCGGCTCCCCCTCATTGGTTCCACCAGCAGACAGTGCCGCTGCATGGGCTGCTTGCACTTCGGTCTCATTTTCGCATAGCAAACCGACCATATTACCATTACCTGGCGTTGCCGCTTCCTTACTAAACCACTACCGACTTTCGTCGGTAGGATTTTGGATGTGGGTTTGCAGGTACTGAAGTACGATGTCTTCTGTAATGGCGCCGTTTGTGGTTGAAA
>JANQMY010000360.1 GCA_028279895.1 Alphaproteobacteria bacterium | reverse complement strand
GAGTAATGATTATAGCTAAATACAAAAGTTGGTAAGCAGCCTGTTCTCCATTATATTGAGAATATCCACTATATCGAGTGTTGACTGTATGCACTGTATTGAGAGAAGATAGATCACAGGTTGCATCAACTTCAGGTTTGGCCAGACGATTGGACCGCACACCCACTCCACCGGGCATGCTACTACGGTCAGGTGTCCGTAGCAAAGCTACTGATCGAAGAGGGAGCAGAGATGGCCGCCAAGGAAACCCCCGGCCAGCTTAACCCCCAAATCCTCGATGCTGCTGCCGCCAAACTCGTCACGTTGATGGATATGGAACATGGCGGCCTCAAGGGCGCCCCGAAATTTCCCCAAACCGGTTTATTGGAACTGCTATGGCGGGGTTTCTTGCGCGACGGCAATTCCACCTATCGCGCCGCCGTGGAAATCGCCCTTAACGGGATGTGCCAAGGCGGGATGTACGACCATTTGGGCGGCGGATGGGCACGCTACTCGGTCGATGAATTCTGGCTGGTGCCCCATTTCGAGAAGATGCTTTACGACAACGCCCTGCTGATATCGCTGCTGACCCTGGCCTGGCGCACCAACCGAAACCCGCTTTATGAACAGCGCATCGAAGAAACCGTCGACTGGCTTACCCGCGAGATGATTGTCGACGGCGGCGGATTTGCGGCCTCCCTGGATGCGGATTCCGAGGGCGAAGAAGGCCGCTTTTACGTCTGGACCAAGAACGAGATCGACAGCCTGCTAGCCCCGGAAGACGCTGCCCTTTTCAGTACACATTATGACGTCACCCCAAGCGGCAATTGGGAAGGCAAAACCATTCCCAACCGCCTGAAGCAATCAGGCTCTCTATCGGCGGATGAAGAATCGGCCTTGCAACGTATCCGCGGGCAACTCCTCGCGCATCGGGCCGGCCGGGTGCGCCCGGGATGGGATGACAAGGTATTGGCCGATTGGAATGGGTTAATGATTCGTGCACTGACGGATGCCGCCAGCGTCTTCGATCGCCCGGCCTGGCATACACTTGCCAGCAATGCCTTCGACTATGTGTGTACCCAAATGTCATACGCGCAAAATGGTAACGCGCGTCTTTACCATAGCTGCCGCCTTGGCAATGCTCAGCATTCCGCCACCTCGGACGATTACGCGAATATGGCACAGGCTGCCCTTGCCCTGTATGAGACCACCGGCGACGCCATCTACCTGCAAAAGGCGGAGACATGGGTCGATACACTCAATAGCCACTACTGGGCCGGCGATTTGGGCGGATATTTTCTCACCGCCGACGACGCAGAAGCC
This sequence comes from Alphaproteobacteria bacterium, assembly GCA_028279895.1. Classification (GTDB taxonomy): domain Bacteria; phylum Pseudomonadota; class Alphaproteobacteria; order JANQMY01; family JANQMY01; genus JANQMY01. Next base: position 1,320 of record JANQMY010000360.1, on the reverse strand, counting down.
CTCATCGTCCGTACCCGGACCGCCGACGACGACGCCACCCCTGCAGCCAATGGTACGATGGTCGATGTGTTGACCCGCCTCTCCTTGCTAACCGGCAATTCGAGTTATGCGGTGCGCGCCGATACCATTCTGCACGCATATGGCGGCGCCGTTCAGCAGAACTTCTTCCAACTCGGCACGCTGTTGAACAATTTCGAATTTTATTCCAATCCCACACAGATCGTCATTCGCGGCCGGCGCGACGACCCACGCACCCAGGCATTGGCCCGCACCGCCAAACTTGCCCCCGGCGCCAATCATCTGCTGGCGGTGGTTGACGAAAGCGTGGCGCTTCCCGCCGATCACCCGGCGGCCGGCACCACGCTGCAGGATGGCCATCCGGCCGCTTATGTGTGTGTGGGCCGAAGCTGTTCCTTGCCCTGCACCGACGAACAGGCGCTTGGCCGGATTCTCACCGGCCCCGCAAGCATCCAATCTTGATTCGGGTTTTCTTTTACCGCCGACAGAATTACGGTGTGGCCATTCTTTGGCCCCCCATCTTTCAGGAGAGACGCGTGAGCGGACAGGACATCACCATCAAAGGACCGGACGGAGACTTCGGCGGTTACCTCGCCACACCCGCCGGCGGCAGCGGACCCGCTATTGTGGTTATTCAGGAGATTTTTGGCGTCAACAAAGTGATGCGGGACATTGCGGACGGTCTGGCGAGTGCCGGCTACGTTGCGCTTTGCCCCGACCTGTTTTGGCGCATCGAGCCCGGTATCCAACTGACCGATCAAACCCAAGAAGAATGGCAGAAGGCCTTCGATTTGTTTGGCAAGTTCGATGTGGATGCGGGCGTGAAAGACATTGACGCCACCATCTCTCATCTGCGCGGTATGGACGGATGCAATGGCAAAGTCGGCGCCGTGGGGTATTGCCTTGGCGGCTTGCTCGCCTATCTCACCGCCGCCCGCACCAGTGCGGATGCCAGCGTCGGCTTTTATGGGGTCAATATCCAAGAGAAGCTGGACGAATCCGGCAAAATCACCAAGCCGCTCATGCTCCATGTGGCTGCGAAAGACCAATTCGTGCCGCCTGAGGCGCAGGAAGCCGTCAAATCCGGCTTGGCCGGCAATGGTAATGTGACCATCCACACCTATGCGGAAAACGACCACGCCTTCGCCCGGGTCGGTGGCGAACACTATGACAAAGCCGCCGCCGATCTGGCCAATCAGCGAACGGCCGATTTCTTCAAAGCCAATCTAGTACTCTGTACCAATTAATTTAACATGTTTCTGTTTTGAGCGTGGGCTGATTCCCTGTTTGCCGATTCGTGTG
>JANQMY010000351.1 GCA_028279895.1 Alphaproteobacteria bacterium | reverse complement strand
CCGGCCGCGACGCCGGCACATGAGCGGACGGTGAGGGCGTTGGCCGCCTTTCTTTCCTCGCTTCGTGAACCGGTGGAGATCGCCGTGTTCATGGATGGCCGTAAGGCCGGTGGAGACGAAGCGCTGGCGCAGGCCTGGGCCTACGGGGCCTCTGTCAACGCCGCCCTGGTCGCGCAGGGATTTACCGGTGACATCCCTATTTATGCGAGCACCGCCGCACACGCCGGCTCGGCGTCGGGCCCTTCCGAACGGATCAATTTCTTGTTGCGGGTGCCTGAGCGATGACGAAACCAAGAACGATCCGTCGCGCTTTATGCGCTCTGCTTGCCACCGCGGTGTTCCTTGCCGGGCTCGGCGGCGCTGTCGCGGCGAAGCAAAACATCAACACGGAAGTGTTCGATCAGGACGGCTATCTGCGTTTGGTATTCGATTGGCCCGATAAGCCGCGGGCAACGGCGGAAATTGAGAACGGCGTATTGGTCATTTACTTCGAAGACGCGTTTACGACGGATATCAAATATCTGAAGCAGAAGCTGAAGCCGTATGTTTCGCGCATTCGCCAAGACAAGGAAAAACACACGCTGCGCTTGGCCTTGCGGGGCGAACTCAAGCTGCTGACCGCCGTCGTCGACAACCAGCTCGCGCTGGATCTGCTGCCGCTGTATTGGAAAGGATCGCCGCCGCCTTTTTATGGAACGGCGCCGGATCTGGAGGCGGTCGAGCAAATGATCGCCGGATTGCGCGGCGAGTCCGCGGAACGCAGCAAGATTGCCAGCTTTGATCCGGCGGCTCCCTATCTTGCCCTGGATGTGCGCTCTGGCGAGCATTCGGAGTTCACGCGGGTCGTGTTCGAATGGCCGTATCATGTGGACTATGAGTTGACCGAGTCGGAAGGCTTGGTCGCCCTGTCATTTGCCGCCAATGCGCGGCCCAAACTGACGCGGTTTCGAGTGGATCCGCCGCGGCATGTGTTGGGGGCGGATTACAAGAACAAACAGAAGACACTTCTTGTCGACCTTCAGATTTCCCCGGACGTCGATGTAAAGCACTTTCGCGACGCCAACAGCATTGCCGTAGATCTTTGGCCAAAAAAAGCGCCCGCCACCGATGCATCACAGGCCATTGCCGCAAACGATACAGAAACGGACGAAGCTTTTCCGGAGTTGGACAAGGGCGTGCCTCAAGTCGTGGACTCGGCGGCCGTTGCTGCAGCCCCTGTTGAAGAAAAAGTAGTGCCCGAGCCGAAACTTGAAGAAGCCGCGCCGCGCCGCAGCCTCGCTGCGGACGAGGATTGGGCGACGAACGATGCGGACTTCCATATGTCTCCGCCACCGGAAAAGCTGCCCCAGGCCAAACCAGACATCGACACGGCTGAAATTGTCGAACCGTTCGTGCCCGTGGTGAAGAAAAAGCCGGCGGCGGGCGATGCGGCCTTCAAGGTCGATGTGGTGTCCCATGCCAAGCAAACGCGACTGAGATTCCCATGGCCGTATGAGGTCGAGGCGGCGGTGTTTCACCGCGCAGATCATTTGTGGGTCGTGTTTTCGGAAGAGGCTAACCTCGATTTGTCGGCCATTGACCGCCGTGTGAGACAGCATATTGTCGATGCTCAGCAACTTGAGATTCCGCAGGCCACCGTGCTGCGCTTACGCGTGCCGGAAGGTGTGCAGACATTCGTCGATGCTCAGGGTAAGGACTGGATCGTCACCGTAGGCGAGGAAGAAAGGCCGCCGCGCGGCGGCATATCGCTGGAGAGTTTTTCGGCAACCCGGTCGGACACCAAGGTGAAGCTGGCGCTGGGCAAGCCGGCCACGGTCTATTGGGTGCGCGATCCCGAGATCGGCGATGACATTGCTGTTGTGACTGCGGCGCCGGAAATTCGGTCGATCCCGGCCACTCGAAAATATGTCGATTTTGCATTGCTGGAAACCGCTCACGGCGTTGTCGTTCAATCGGCTGTGGACGACTTGTTTGTTGGTCTGGACCCGGACGGGAATGTTCTTGTGCGGTCGTCGTCAGGACTGTCTTTGTCCACACCGGATCGGACCGCGTGGGGGACCGGCGAATCCATATTGAGGTTCATTTCCAGGCCGGCATTCGTCGATGTGGAAGAATGGAAGACCGAGCTTGACTTCGCCACACGGCGCCACGAATTGCAGCTTGCTGTTTCGGTTGCCGACGGTCCGGAACTGGAAGCGGCCCGGTTTGATTTGGCGCGTTTCTATATCGCTCATCAATTGCCGACCGAAGCGCTCGGAATCATTTCGCTCATCGTTCAAGAGAACCCGACATCGGAAAATGCGGCGACCGTCAGGGCGCTGCGGGGTATTGCCAGTCTGTTGCTGGGAAGGGTCGAGGAAGCGGTAGAGGACCTCGATCACCGTCTATTGGAAAACGACCGGGATGCCGGACTCTGGCAGGGGCTTGCGGCCCATCAAATAGGCAAAGCCGATGAGGCGGCGGCCCATTTCGACCGGGCACGCCAGGTGTTTTACGAATATCCGGTTTCTTGGCAAAAGCGCTTCGCCTTGGCTGCGGCCAATGCGCAGCTTGAACGTAATGAGGTGGAAGAGGCCCGCCAATATCTGTCCATTCTTCCAGTACCGGACTCGGGGCGGATCGAAGACCCTGAAGTGCAATGGGTTCACGCCCGGGCGCTCGAGCGTGCCGGCCAGACCGACGCGGCGATCGAACTTTTCGAAGAAGCGGCGCGGTCGAGCCACCTGCCGACAGCCATTCGCGCTCAATTCGATACGGTGCGCTTACTGACGAAAGTGGGCTCCATGAGTTCCGATGAAGCCATCGACCGTTTGGACGGTTTGCGGTTTCAATGGCGCGGGGACGCGTTGGAACTCGCCATCCTGTCTGAATTGGGCAATCTAATGATTGCGCAAAATCGCTACCGCGATGGCCTCGGTGTTCTCCAAACTGCCGTCACGCATTATCCGAACGAGAATTTCTCCCGGCAGGTGATGGACGATATGGCGGCTGCATTCGCCAACCTTTATTTGGAAGGCGAGGCGGACAAGCTGCCGCCGATCCAGGCGCTTGCCTTGTTCTATGACTATCGCGAACTGACGCCCATTGGCCGTCGTGGCGATCAAATGATCCGCCGTTTGGCGGACCGGTTGGCGGACGTCGACCTGTTGGAACAATCGGCGAATCTTTTGTCTCACCAGGTTGAAAACCGACTGCATGGCGTTGCCAAGGCACAGGTGGCCGCGCGGCTGGCGATGGTCTATCTGTTGGATCGTAAGCCCGAAGCAGCCTTGGCGGCGATCCGCAACACCCGTCAAGGCAGGTTGCCGGCCATGTTGGTGGATCAACGCCGTCTGCTGGAAGCGCGCGCTCTGGCCGACTTGCACTTTGGCGAAAAGGCGATGGATCTTCTGACGGAAGACAACAGCCTGGAAGCGCGCCGGTTGAAGGCGGACATTAGCTGGCAAATGGGCGAGATGAAGATGGCCGCGAAAGCCTATGAAAAGCTGTTGGGCGCGCGCTGGCGCGATCAGGATTTGTTGTCGGCGGGCGAGCGTCTGGATGTGATGCGGGCAGCAATCGGCTATTCATTGGCCGGGGACGATTTTGCGCTCTCCCGCATTCGCGAACGCTATCTTGCCACCATGTCGGCCAGTGAAGATGCCAGCTCCTTCGAGATCGTGACGAAGGGCATCGACCGCACCGGTGAAAAATTCAGCGAGTTGGTAAAAAACATCGCCAACACGTCGACGCTGGATGCGTTTATCGAAGATGTGCGCCGCAGATACGATACCCAGACATTGAGCGCGCTGAATTAGGTCCCGAACCTGTCACGGCTGGCTGACGGTTGTGGCCGGGCAGACGGAGGAGAGATACACGTCTGCTGTTCCACCGCATCGCGGTCTCAGTAAGCTGTCGTCAAAGCTTATCCTGGCGCGGACCTTTGTGCCGATCCGGCCGATGTCCGCCGGAAACACCCCCACTTGCAATTAAGCCTTGGTCTTTGGGCTCGCCATCATTGCGTCGATTCGATCTTTAACTCACAGCTCCCCTGCTTAGACGCCAAAACAAGCCTGCTCGGCTCTTGGAATCCAGCTCAAATCCGGGTTTTTCGCCAATAATGACTAAGATCATAACTGTAATTTATATTTAACTGACTATAGTCATTTTTGTTATTGAATTATAACTGACGATAGTCATAATAGCGCCATGAGCAAAGAAAACACCACAGAACAGGGCATGACCCGATTTGAGCGTCGCAAGGCGTCGACCCGAGCGCGGATCGTTGAAGCTGCTGAGCGGCTGATGCGTGACCGCGGGGTTGAGGCCGTGACGATCCAAGACATCACGGATGCGGCCGATGTCGGCCACGGCACCTTTTATCTCCACTTCAAAACGAAGGGCGACGTGCTGCGCCCGCTGATCGAGCACCTATCGAACCAAGTCCATGCGCGGGTAGACCGCGCGGCGCACGGAGAAACGGATCCGGCACTGCGCATGTCGCTCGGTATCCGAGTGGTCGTTCGGGCCATTGCCGAGGACCCGCTGTGGAGTTGGTACGCCCGATCAGGCGCGTCCTTCAGCGAGCTGGTCGCTCAAATGGGTACGCCGCCAGCCGAAGATATGAGGAAGGGCCTGAAAAGCAGCCGGTTCGACATCGCCAACCTTCCCGCAACGGTGAGTTTCATCGACGGCGCGTTTGTCGGGATGATCACGTCTCTCAATGAAGGCGCGGATGTGGACGAAACGGCCGACATGACGGCCGAACTTGTTCTGCGCGTCTTTGGCGTCCCCGCCAAGGAAGCAGCACAGATCGCCCGTCAGCCTATAGAAATCCACTAATAATCTGCTTACGGATGGATCCGGGCAGAGCCGAAAAGGAGATCGACATGTCGAGCACTCACCAAGCACCGGTACAACTGAAGGATTATAAAATGTCGGCTACTCAGCTTGAACCCGCGGACCTGATTGCGGCGGCGGAAAAACTCGCCCCCTTGTTGCGTGAGAAAGCCCGTGAAGCCGAGATTGCGCGCAGACCGCTCGACGAAGTAATCGACGCCATTCGTGAAGCAGGCCTCTTCTCCCTGATGGTTCCAAAACGTTTTGGCGGCCACGAAGCAGATATCGACACGTTCTTTGAGGTGTCCCTCATCCTGTCGCGGGCGGACGCTTCGATGGGATGGCTCGTGTCTTTCTATTTGGAGCACTCTTTCTGGTTCTGCGGCTTTCCGGAGGATTTCCAAGAAGAACTTTTCGCCAACCAATCCTATGTGCTTGCTCCAGCGACGCTCAACATTGGGGGCGGTAAAGCGAAAGAGGTCGACGGCGGCTATCGCATCAGCGGACGATGGCAGTGGGGAACCGGCATCGTTCATGCCAATTGGGTGTTGGTCGGCGCCCTGATGGCGGGTGAAGACGGCCCGCCTGCGCCCATGTTTTTTGCGATACCCCGGGATGAGGTCGACGCCATCGATACCTGGCATGTCGCCGGCATGTGCTCGACAGGATCTTATGACATTGAAGTCGATGACGTGTTCGTGCCTGAAAAGCGCACCGTCGCGATGTTCGATCTTACGAATGCGACGACCACGAGTAAAATTCATGAGGGTCCGCTCTATCGCACGCCGCTGATTCCCATTCTCGGTTTCGCCTCGGCGCTATCCATGCTCGGCGCAGCCCAAGGCGCGCTGGAGGAATACCAAACACAGACCAAGGCCAAGATTGCCGCAAACCAGCAGCGCGCCGGGGGTACCATAAAAGATGAGGGCAAACCTTCGGTCGTCGCTAGCGCCGCGCTCACCATCAACGCTGCCGAGTTGGTCCTGCGGGATGTGCTGCGCGAAGTCATGGAATACCGGGACGACGCCACGCAGGCCATGAGAGGCAGCTGGCTGTCGCGCATGGCGCATGCCATTTTCATGTGCCGGGGTGCGGTCCAAGACATCGTCTCGGTCACGGGTGCCAGCGGCAGCCGCTTGGAAAGCCCTATTCAACGGGCCCTGCGGGACATCTCTACGGGATCCAATCATGTGCTCTTCGACCGCGAGGTGCGATATGCCGACTATGGCCGCACTCTGCTGGATCAGCCCATCCAGAGCATGATGGTGTAACGGATGACCGCGCCCCGCATTGATCCCTTGTCGATTGAAGACTCGACAAAACTCGTTCGGCAGGTCGGGATTGCAGAGGAGAAAGCCGCGGGTTCGATTTATCGGGTGCTGCTTCGCCAGCCCCGGTTCGGGCAGCTGGTCAATCAAATGGTCGAAATGCTCTTGGCAGAGAGCACCTTGGATCCTCGACTGCGCGAACTGGTCATTATGCGGATCGGTTGGCAAAAAAAGGGCGTCTACGAGTGGTCACACCACTGGAACTTCGCGAAATTAGACGGCGTTAAAGAGAGCGACATGCTCGCTATGAAGGATTGGGAAGCGCACGATCATTGGTCGCCTGTTGAAAGGGCGCTTTTTCGCGCCACCGACGAGACACTCGCGAACGGGACGATCTCACAGGAAACATGGGACGACTGTGTGAAGCACTTTCCAACGGAACCGGAGTTGATCGACGTCGTTGCGACCATCGGGGTCTGGAACATGATCTCTGAGATCCTCACCACCCTGGCCGTACCGCTTGAAGAGAGCATCGTGGCCTGGCCGCCGGATGGTGTGGCACCGGCGTAGCGGCGCTTTGATTTCCGCCCAGTTCACTCATGGGGCAATCGACATGAAACGTTTCCTCCTTTCTTTGCTGGCGATTGTCGCCTTAGCCGTCGCCGCGGTGCTCGTCTCTCCGATGAGCCCCATACCGGGTGGCGCTCTTACGGGAGAAGTCGTCGAGGAACCTGTGAATGACTGGTCGTTTGCCGCCAATGAGCTTGTTGGTCGGCTGGAAACGCAGGTTCCAAAGCCACGCTCGGTCGCTGTGACCTGTATTGTCGCGAATGGTCAGCTTTATGTGGGGTGCAGCTCGTGTTCCGGCAGGTATTGGTCGCAGCAACTCATTGCGGAACCCAAGGTGAGGTATCGCGTGCTCGGAAAGATTTACAATGTGACGGCAACACGGGTCACGGACCCGGTTGAGATCGCGCAAGTCTGGCGTGTGCGTGCCGCCAGGTATGTGACAGCGAATCCAGAACAGATTGTTGATGGTTTTTGGTTCTTCCGTCTCGAGTCTCGATAAATAGATCGGAAAAGAGGGAAGTCAGAATGAGACAATCGCGTTTAGCGCACGGTGCCCTGGCTGCCTTCATCGTGATGGGCGGGATGGCGATCGGTGTTTCCGAAGCAGCAGCCTCATATGCTCTCGAACCATGGAACATGGACACGCGCTTGAGCTTGCCCTTCTGGCTAGGCGTTTGGTTGTTAGGTATCTTATTGCCGACCTTTCTGGCATCGGTCTTCTTCGTGCGAAATCACATTGCCGCCCGATGGGTGCTGGGGGGCTTCTTCTGCAGCCATTTGTGGCTCACCATCGTTGAAGTAACAGGGGCGTTCGTTGTTCAAGGTGGTTTGGTCTCACTCGGTCACATCATCTTTTGGTCGCCGGGAATCTACGCTCTTTACCGATACCGTTCCGAAATCCAACTACCATCCGCATACGGCATCTGGGCGTGCATGATCGTTTTCGTCTATGGCGTGTCGATGATCTTCGACGTCAGAGATGCCGCTATTTGGGTCAATGCACAATTGGCTTAGTGCCCCCGCGATAGGAGGCCGCGGACTCGTCACTGCTAGCTGACGGGTGCGGCCAGCTAAATTGCATGACCTGGAATAGGGCAGTTGCGGCATGTCCGGACGGCGCACAGGCGGCAAATGCGGTGCTTTGCCATTTCGGTTTCCGGCAGGTTCGTCAGGACCTTTGCGAGTAAGTCGCCGAGCACCACCCGCTCGTCAGCGGTGAGCCCCTTAAGGGCCGCTTCCAGCGTATCGAGACGGCGGTCCATCAGCTGCTGACGGAGCTTGCCACCCCGTCGTGTCAGATGCAGCGCGACAGCTCGGCCATCTTCGGCCTTACGCCGTTCGACAAGGCCGTCCTCTTCCAGGCGGTCGATCAAACGCACGGTGCCGGGATGTGAAAGATCCAGAACCTGGCGAAGGATTTCGACGGACATCCCGGGCGCATATCCAAGCACGACGATTGCGGCCGCCGTTTCGCCGGAGCGATCGAGTGTGTTTTTCATGCCGGACTTAATCCGGTCGGTGATTCCGAGGGCAAGCGCCCCTAAGAGGTTCGTCGTGCGGTCCATACGGATGATTTATGCGTAACGCATAAATTTTGCAATTGCCGGTTTGACATATATGTATGCGTTATGCATATAATTATGTGGAGACGGCGTAGGCAAGGCACCGCATGGGCCCGAACGCATGTACCAGTGCGCCATCGGATAGGACGTTGCCGCATTGGGCGGCATAAGAAGGAGACCGATATGCTTGATATTCTGAAATCCAACCAGGCGGATTGGGACGCGGACAGTCCGCCCGGTCTTGAGTTCCTGTTTGAAGCGCGAGTGAAACTTCATCTACCGGCTATGGAAACGGGGGCGATGTCCGACGGCAATCGCGTGATCTTTTTTGTGAAGGGCGGGACGTTCGAAGGGCCTCACCTGCGTGGACGCGTGGTGCCGGATGCAGGTGCGGACTGGATTCGCATCCGTCCGGACGGAACGGGCGTGCTGGATGTGCGCTTCTGCCTGGAGACCCATGACAACGCTTTGATCTACGCCTATTGGCAGGGCCGGACCTGGTCGGCGCCGGAAGATGCCGAGTATGCGTTCGATGTGGAGAAGCCGGACGATCCGGCGGGCGCATGGCGTTACTATTTTCGCGCGGCACCACTCTTTGAGACGGGCGATCCGCGCTATGCTTGGCTCAACAACATTGTCGCCGTATCCAAGTCGAGAACCGGTGACGGTGGCCCCATCCATCGTTGCTTCGCCGTTACATGAGATGCCGATGAGCCAGTCAGAAAAAGCCCGTGCCTTCGCCGCCTTGCATGACAGGCCGGGTCTCTTCGTCATCGCCAATGCTTTCGACGGCTGCTCGGCGGCCATGTTGGCATCACTCGGATTCGAGGCCCTTGCCACGTCGAGCTGGGTGCAGGCCGCCATGCTAGGCAAGCGGGATGGAAACACCACACGGGCAGAGGCGCTGGCGCACGCCGCACAAATTGTAAATGCGACGGACCTTCCCGTTTCCGCCGATCTTGAGAAAGGTTTCGGCGATACGCCTGAGGATGTGGCAGCAACGATCCGAGAGGCGGGGGCGGTCGGCCTTGTCGGCGGCTCTATCGAGGATGCGACCGGCGATCCGGCCGCGCCCATCTACGAGATGGACCACGCCGTCCAGCGCATGGA
>JANQMY010000296.1 GCA_028279895.1 Alphaproteobacteria bacterium | reverse complement strand
GATTGATGAGGATGTCGCTGGCCGTGCGCACCAACCGGTCAAGGTCCAGCGGTTCGGCGGAACTGTCCGCCGGTCCGTCGGCCGGCAGGAACTCCAGCGCACCCATGCCGCGACGTCCGGTAAAGCAAAGGCGGGCCACCGGATCCAAATCCTCCGGCCGGCGGCCCTGGCTGGCGAGCCAGGCATCGGTCAACACTGTCCCGAAGCGGTCGGGCAAGGCATCCGCCACCAGACCGGGCAGCCCTCTGAAGGTCTCCCGGGAAGCGTCGGGAAAACTGAAGGCCCGATGCGACAGCGGCATCATGAGAGGCGCGAGGGCGGGTCCGTCCGCCGCGAACTCTCGGGCATATTCGAACCTGCCCAAGCGGGCCACCGGGTCCCACGACACGGTCCCGACGGTGCGCCCCCACAAACGTATCTCGGCCTGGGTCATCCCGGGCCGGCCACGATGGTTTTCCCGGCGGGCTTCATGCGATGGTTGCGTCCGGTTTCGACATGCCTGACAATCCCAGCCTGAGAGCAATCAATCAAGCTGGGGGGCACGATGCTTAGAAAAACGGACCACAGGATTGCGCGGGCATGGGTTGCCGTTCCCGTCCTCGGATTCACCGTGCTCGTTGCGGCGTGCAGCCAGTCGACATCGCCGACCATGCCCACCGCTGCTGAGCAGGAGGCGATCAATGCGGGCGTCGAGGCCGCGGACGCAGGCAACCAGATCTCCGTTACCTGGGATTGCGACGGCACGATGATCCCGGTGCGTTTCATGGAAGACGCCGCCCTGGTCGACCTGCCGGACGGCACGTCGGTGACGCTGCCGATCGCGCGGTCCGGGTCCGGCGCGCGCTACACCAACGGCACCGTGACCTATTGGGAACATCAGGGCACGGCCCGGATCGAGACACCGACCCAAAGCTGGGAGGATTGTCAGCGCGCCTCGGCATAGGGCATTGTCCGACCGATTGGAAACGCTTCGCGATCCGAACGATCGGCCAGTATCGCGCTATTGATTGTCGCGGCTTCGACGGGCGCGCGGAGCCACCGCACGCCATACCCTTCAAGGTTTGCGGAAGCGGTGCTTGATCAGGACCAATCCGTACCGGGCGGCACGGCGCCTTTTGCGGTGCGCGACCGTAGCCGACAACTTCAGTGCCGCGGCGGCGGAATCACCCGGCAGTAGCAAGCGGTAAAGGTCAGCAACCACCGCATCGGCCGATTCCTGGTGCAAGTCGAATCACGAAACAATGGCTTCGTCCCGACGGCCGATTGTCCCATCAAACGCGAAACCGCTGTGACGTCAGGTCGAGGCGTTGTCCGTGGTTAATACTGTGCAGGTCACCGGTAGCTTAAGTGAAGGCGAACTCGGCGGGCGTGTGTTCGCTCTTTCTGTTCCGTTTGCCAACGGTCTTCGCCTTTGTCCCATGTCAACGCGACAAACAGACCAAACCGCGTTCAACATTGGCCAGTCGATAATGCCGTTCGTAAACAGCTTAGTTGGCGCTTTGTGCTAATTGTCACATAAACCTTCCCAGTTTTCATGCAGTTTACACAAGAGTAATCAGAGATTTTAAACTTGGTTGTGCAGAAGCAACAATGGCCTTGTGCAACTCGAATTCTATTTGCCGTTCATCGACCTGAAAACCGGTCGGTCAGACCGGAAATTCATGGGGAGTACTCATAGCCATGACGACAAATATGCCAGGTTCAAAAGCCTTTTTTTCCAAATCATCTTGGTACGTGCGCCCATTTGTTTGGATTGAATTGAAACTGGAGGTATTCGCCGATTGGGTGGGGCGCCTGGCGGTCTTCAGGATCCTTGAATATGCGGGGCGCCTTACCATTGTGGTTGCTCTGCTCGTTTGGCTCTTTGGCTTTGCCGAGAGGCACCAGGCCGAGGTCAGGGCGGCCTGGTCGTTGTTGAACTCTTCGGGTGGCGGTCGACTCGAGGCTCTCCAATATCTTGCCACGCAAGAGATTGATCTACGGGGAACCGACGGGTCCGATGGGTACTTTGGAGCCATCGATTTGGGAGGCGAGGACCTCAGATGGTCCGATTTCTCCCAGGCAAACCTCGACGATGCGATTCTCAACGGCGCAGACCTGCGCGGGGTTCGGTTAGAGGGCGCAAGCCTTGATGGAGCAACGCTCAACGGCGCGGACCTGCGTGAGGTCCGGCTGGAATCGACAGAGCTTAATAGCATTTCGGCGGCGCGGGCCAATCTTGCCGGCGTTTCAATAAAGGATGTCTATATTGGTCGAAGCCCCATGTACGGCGCTGATTTGCGTGAGACCAATTTGTCGAATCTAACTTTCTTTGAAACTAATTTACAGGGATCTGTTTTTATTCAGTCCAGAATCGATGAGACGGAATTTTATTCAACTATGCTTGGGTATTCGGATTTCAGTTCTTCTTTTCTTCACAATGTGTCCTTTCAGAACAGCGACCTTACAAATAGCGATTTTCGAGGAGCCACTTTCAGAAGCGTGCCGCCTGATGCCTTTCGAGGGGCCATTTTGACGGGCGTCAACTTCACGGGAGTTCGGCTTGCGGATGGGCAGCTGGAGCAGTTTGCAGACATGTTAAGCGTTTCAGAGGGCTGGCATAACGCAACGTTCGACCCCGATCTTCGCGAACTGCTTGAAGACCGGCTAAACCGAGACGGCGATGGCAGAGCCTATTGAGACTTCGCGGAATAGCTGTTGTCGGTCTATCGGCGGGGAGGAAACATTGGGTTTCTTAGGAGTTAGTGCGCTTCGGTTCCACCCCAATAGCTGGGTTCGATAAAGGTCCGCACCTGCTCATCCTTCCAGACGAGCCCGAGCTTGTCGGCGATCGGCCGAAGCGGGGCGCCATGGCCCTCCAGGATGTCGGTCGACCAAAGCTCGTCATAGGCCAGCCCCGAGGCCTTTAGCTGATCGATGCGCT
>JANQMY010000025.1 GCA_028279895.1 Alphaproteobacteria bacterium | reverse complement strand
TCTCCGAAGAGCCCATCAAAGCTGTCGTCCGTTGCGACGGGAGGCTCGTTTGCCGGAGCTTCAATCGCGTCGAGAATCGCATCAACAACTTCCGACGCATTAGCCGCTGTGAAAGCTCTCCCTCCCGTATCCTCAGCAAGCGACGTTAATGCTTGGATGGCCGCTTGGCTGTTCCCGACAATCACCGTGAAAACCTGCACAGGAATCGGGTCTGACTCTTCGGTGGTTGATATCGCCAGGCTGGACAGGAAGAGGCTTGATGAGAGTTGCTGTGTTGCAAGCTGCTGTTCGACCGTGGCGCCGATATCAGCCGCGAGAGCCCTGGCCTGGGCTGCGAGTTGCGGGTCACCGGGAGGTTCGTCGCTGAACACTATAACGCGACGCACAACGGCATCCTCACGCCAAGCACCGGCGTCTCCCTCTAGGGCGCTTATCAGTGCGCCGTAGAGCGGCTCAAGGCCGCCCCCAAGAATATTGACCCTGTCGATGCCCTCAAGAGCTGCCGACTTTCGGTCGTCTACGCTGGGCTGATCGGTGAATCTAAGAACGGTGTTGATAGATCCAGTATCATTGAAGGTAATGATACCAACTCTGTTGTTCTGATCGCCGTTGGCGGGGTTGAAAACAGCATCAACGATGGCTCCAGACGAAGCCTTTACTGCTTCGATATCGTCTCCCATGCTTCCACTGACATCGATCAGGAAAATGATATCCTGACCGCCACAACTCAGATCTTCCGCGGTCAGATCAAGCTCGAAATCGCTAAACCGTGCGATCTCGACGTCGAAAAGTGTGTCAATCCCATCTTCCTGAGACCCGCGCGCGTGCGTGATCGTGATTGAGCCGTCTTCTACAATTACGATGTCGTACTCACTGCAAACCCCCGAGTATACTGCGATGTCGTTTGCAGCACCGCCATGGATACTATCGTTTCCACCGCCCCCTTGCAGCGTGTCGTCGCCTCCACCACCGTCTATGAAATCAACCGCGGTATTACCAAGGATGTCGTCAGCAGAGTCACGCCCTACGTAGAATGCGCTCTGTCCAAAGTGATCCGATGTGGAGGTATCCTTGTCAGTTACTTGAGCGTCAGTTGCGACGACAATTATCACTGAGTCGCGCGACATATCCGCGTAGAATTCTGAATTTATGATTCGATCTATCGCCTCGATGTAGCCAGTGCTACTGTGTGCCGAGACATCGCTCGGATCAAAGAAGAGGCCTGGAAAATCTGCAGCTGAGTATTCGTTGTCATAGAGGACAATGTTATCAGTCGCCGAAAAGAAGTCTGACCCGACAAACGGTGTTTCGCGTGCAATCGACTCAAAAACCCAGTCGTTCTCAAAGCCGATGTTCAGGATGTTTGGATTGCCCGAGACCTTTGGCGTGGCCATGGTGACGTAGGTCGCGTTGTCGAAAAATCCGTCATTCTTGGTAGCTGAAACGTTGCGGAGTATGTTCGCAGCAGCAGCTCCAAGGCTATGCCCAGTAACAGTGACGGTGCTGATACCAGAAGTTGTTGCATATCCTTGAACCGCGTCCAAGAACGCATTGAATGCGTTTATGTAGTTAGTGTTCCCAACTATATCGACATAAGTCGCGAAATCGAGGGCGCCATCAGTGCCACGAAAAGATATCGCGAGCTCATCGCCCTTCTGATATGTTCGGGCCGCTGGAGCTCCAAAAAACCCAACACCTCCAACAAAGGTATCACCGTTGTAGGTTCCGCTGAGAATTCCCGCTTGAAAGCCAAGCTGAGCTCCGGTGAGAGTTGTCCATCCAGCGGGAGGTGTCTGGCCCTCATAGGACGCATTCGCGAGAGCTGCTATCTCGACGATCTTCGTCGGCGCCAGGCTTCCAAACTCGAATGCACCCATCTCACCCCCCTTTTGATGGACCCGCATCGCGACGCTATTCGTCTGTCAGCCTTGCTTCTTCTATGACGATCTGACAGGTGGCATGATTTGGCAGACTTCGCAGGGCATCCTGACAGAAGCGCAGCGGTGAATACCCAGCGTCGTTTTCAATTTCCAGGCCAGCACCAAGCTTGATCAGAAGCCGTGCGGCCTTCGAATTGTCATTGTCAATCGCGTGATGAAGCGCGGTCCGGCCATCATCGTCTCTAGCATCGAGATCCACACCCGCCGCTGCAATCACACTCAAGACAGCGGGGTAGTTTTCATTGCTGATCGCAGCATGGGCCAACGTGTGGTTTCTGCCAAACCGGAGAGCTTCAGCTTCACCCATTGGAAGACCACTCAGTGCAGTTTCAAGTTCGGACGGCGTTCCTGAGGCCGCTAGCCTCACAACGGTCTCTACCTCATCGGCGAGACTTTGCACTGGGAACACGGACATGGACACCAATCCCACCAAACCAACCAGCACCGTCTTGCTGAGTACGAGTTTCGCTCCAAACATGCTGCTAACCTATGCCGTCTCACCAACTGGACAGCCAACCTCCGGTAGTTTATAGTATAAGTGGAAAAAATTACAAGACTGTTCCATCATGTCACACTCTTTGTGAATTCCTGGAGTGTTTCGAGGTTTTCCGCATTGGCGATCACTTGGCTTTGCAACCTGCGTGTGTCCATGCCACGTTCCTAAATCTCATCTCAGGCGTTTACATAAAGTGGTTCGTGGGCTCTCGGAATTCGCAAGGGAGCAGAAGCGTGCAAAAGATCTGAACCAATCTCGGCCTGCATGGATTGGCTAAGCCTCGC
Organism: Alphaproteobacteria bacterium; assembly: GCA_028279895.1. GTDB lineage: Bacteria > Pseudomonadota > Alphaproteobacteria > JANQMY01 > JANQMY01 > JANQMY01. The sequence goes on along the minus strand of JANQMY010000025.1, from coordinate 1,183 downwards.
CCTAGACTTTGCGGAAAAGCGCAGGCAATGATCTTCAAGACCATGTGCCAGCATCTGACTGCAACGCTACCCAGGTCGCTGATCGCATGGATGCGGAACGCTGGTGGGGATTCGCATGCATCAGCCCAGCACCAAGGTTTCCGGTCCAGATCACAGTGCGTACTCCTCAGAAAACGGACCGTCATCATTAGTCTTGGTGATCCCGCCCAGATTGAATCTGGCTTCTAGATCCACGATCAGTTACAGTTGCGCGGAAGGCGAGATCTAGTGGGGCAAATATGTCTCTTTTGGCGAACTACCGCCGGATCGCTATTGCAGCGACTGTCGCTATCCTTAGCTGCTGGCCTCTACCGAGCTTGGCTGAGAAAAGCATTAGCGGAATGCTTACCGATTTCATAGAGGGCCGGTCCGTCGAATTCGGCCCGAAGGGCACACTGCTGTTCGGCGGCGTCACGGATCATCTGATGAGTCGATGTGGCGGTGATCTTTCCCTTACGACGTCAGAACGTGTCCGGTTGGTAGACTTTATGACGACAGCAGCGACTCGGGCGTCGCTTGGTGGGCGTTATTCCGATCCCGACCTGGGGAAAGGAGTTGGGAGCCAAGTCGGTGGAATGGCGATCTATGCTCTTGGTGGTAGCCAGGCAAAAGGTGTGCAGTGCGGCGCGTCCGCAACGGCCGTCCTTAAGCGCATCGCCGGGAACCTCGCCGCGCAACGCACAAAAAGCAGCCGGTTTGTCGAGAGCTGTAAGCCCTTTCACGGAGCAAGCCGCTGCGGTTGTCTTGCTGAAATCGGTCAGTCCGTGTTCCCGGGTTTTCGAGATAGATCATATAGCCGAGACGCCGTATACGGCATTATTCAAAGCAATCCTCTGCACGGGCTTATGATTACGATGAAGTGCGGCATTATGGAATACTGATCGAGCTATTTGAACGATCTCACATTCACGTGCGCCTATCCGGAGAGCTTGTTGCATTGAACGGCGAACGGCAGAGCCGGTCTTGCCGCCAAGAACTAGAGCTTTGGAAAAGCTAACGCATTGCGAGGCAGATTATTTGGCGATTGTGGTACTTCGTCCCGCCGTGGTTCTTCTCCATGTGGCCGACCAATTGACGCTCCGCTATCCATGTACTCAAGAACCAAGTCGGGCATTTGGGTCTTGACTCTCTTGTCGATATCGCG
>JANQMY010000239.1 GCA_028279895.1 Alphaproteobacteria bacterium | reverse complement strand
TGTTCATTCGGGTCTTTCTCCTAGGATGTCTGAAGCTTGGTAACTCCAGTCTCCTCGGTCAGGCCCGAATGGACAACCTGTCGAAAGCTCACATCTAGGCGGGGCCCTTCAACGGGCCGGATGCCGCCATGCGGGCGGAATATGGCCCGAGGCTTCTGTCCCGCAATCACGCGACAATGACGAGTGTGTGAGAGGGCTTGTTTCGCCGGCGCCGCGCCTTATCTAAGGCGTACCCTAACAAACGCGAATTTTGAGGCGTATGGGGCGGGTGGTGCTCTCCAGGCCCCGAAACCCTTCTCGCGCCCTCAATTCGGACCCCCACGGGGCAAGCTGCCTCCCCCCAACATGGCTTGTCCCGAACATGCCCCTCCCCCATTTTGGGGGAGGGGCATTGTTTTTTGTCCGCTAACGAACCCCCGCGTCCAGCAAAAACGCATCGAAGCTTTCGGCCTGCTCGTCACTGAGGCCGGCGGTCCAGCGGGCGCCGGAGATGATGTCCGCACGGGTGGTACCGGGGCTCACCGCGCGGATGCGATCAATCTGTGCCCGCGCTTCTTCGTCCCGCCCAAACTCGTGCAGCGCGCCGGCGTAGATCGCCAGGCTTGCCGGAAACTCGTCGAATAGATCGACCGACTGTTTAGCGTGATAGAGCGCGGTATCGCGATCCCCCACAGAGAGCGCCGCATTGGCCAACGCAAAATGAAGCATGTGCCGTGCCGGATCTTGCGGAGACAATCTCAACGCACGCTCGATCAAGTCGATCCCATCTTGACCGTATCCCAGCCGGGTCGCGGTAAGACCCAAAATGGACAGCACCATCACATTATTCGGATTGCGCTTGTACGCCCCTTTCAATGCGGTAAGCGCCGTCTCAATCTCATCTTTTGCTAAGGCCAACTGCCCTTGCGTAAAGAACGTATCCGCGTCATTGGGCGCGAGATCACGCATCCGCCGAAAAGACGTTTCCGCCGTTCGAATATCAGCCTCTTTGTTCGATGACTCGCCAAACAGTACCGCCAACGCATGGGCACGCGACAACACCCCATGAGCTTCAGCATAGCCGGCATCGCGTTCGATCGCCTTATGTGCGAGATCAACGACCCTGTTCAAGTTGGACCCGGTATAACGCTCAGAATTCAATATGACACTCGCGCGACGCACCAGCGTCCAGGCGTTCAAGTCTTCCGTAGCCAGATGATGACTGTGCGCGATTTCGGCGCGCTCGATTTCCGGCCCAATTTGACAGGTAATGGTATTGACTACGTCGTCTTGCAAATCAAAGAACGACGTCATGGGTTGATCGAACTTCTCCGCCCATATTTGGCGCCCGGTCGTTGTGTCATTCACTTGGACTGTTACTCTGACGTTCTCTCCTACCGTCCGCAAGCTTCCTTCCACCACATACGCAGCCCCCAAGCTTTGCCCGACCTCCCGCACATCCTTGTTCTGCCCCTTGAAAGCAAATGTGGAGTTGCGGGCAATCACGTCGAAAGAGGACGCAAAAGACAGCGTTGTAATCACATCTTCCGTGAAACCATCGGCCAGGAAATCCTGCGCCGGTTCTCCGCTGTTGTTCTTAAAGGGCAGAACGGCGATGGAAGGACGCGTTGGACGATGATCCGCGGGTTCAGGCGCAGCTTCGGTTGCGGACATTCCTGGCACAAGTTGCCTGGCGAACCTGCTGAACCGCCGCCCCAACGGACTGAGGAAAAACGCAACCACCGCAAGCAACACCGCCCCCCCTAAAAGCGGTGCGCCATACGACGCGATCCAACTCGGCACGAACTCAAACATAGCCTTACAACACCCCAACCTGCACTTTACTTGGCGGATGGCTTTCTGAAAAGAGCGTGCGGCCATCCATAGAGGATGGTTGTCTTGCATCTGTGAAAACAGTCATACTGACCGCAAAACAGACAAATTCACCCATTGGGAGGCATTTCATGAAGTTTGGTATCTTTTATGAACACCAGCTGCCTAAGCCATGGACAGAAGATAGTGAATATCGGCTTCTCAAGAACTCGCTGGAACAAATCGAATTGGCGGATCGGCTTGGGTTCGACTATGCGTGGGAAGTGGAGCATCATTTCCTAGAGGAATATTCCCATTCCTCCGCGCCCGAAGTTTTTCTGGCGGCTGCGAGCCAGCGGACGAAGAACATCCGATTGGGCCACGGGATCATTCAGCTCACCACAAACCATCCGGCCCGTGTGGCGGAACGGGTATCGACCCTTGACTTATTAAGCGACGGACGCGTTGAGCTGGGATTGGGCGAAGGATCAAGCGTCACCGAGTTGCACCCATTCGATCGGCGATTTCGAGATAAGCGCGATGTTTGGGAAGATGCCGTTCGCGCCTGCTTGCCCATGTTCTACAATGAGGGCTGGGAATACCACGGCAAGTATTTCGATTTTCCCCTGCGCAATGTCATCCCGAAGCCTCGTCAGAAACCCCATCCACCGCTTTGGGTGGCGTGCTCTCAGCTAGAGACCATAAGAATGGCGGGCATGCGCGGCATGGGTGCCCTTGGGTTCCAATTCGTCAATGCGGATGCAGCCCGTGCTTGGGTTCACGCATACTATAATCAGTATACAAAACACCTCGATACGCTGTGCGATTATCAGACCAATCCGGGCATTGCGGTGGTTAGCGGGTTTATGTGTTGCGACACAGATGAAGAAGCGCAACAGAAAGCCGATGGCTGGACCTTTTTCCAATTTGCACTGGTCTTCTACAACAAACATGGGCCAGTCGCGCCGGGCACGGTCAATCTGTGGGAAGAATATCAGAAATGGAAAGCTTCACCCGAGGGTCAAAAGCGCGCCGATGGCGGATTGATCGGCTCTCCCCAAACCATTCGAGATAGGCTCAAAAAATTCGAAGAATCTCATGTGGATCAAGTGATCCTGCTCAATCAGGCTGGCAAGAACCGGCATGAAGACATTTGCTCAAGCCTAGAATTGTTCGCGAAGGAGGTTATGCCGGAATTCCATGATCGCGAGCCCGAGCATACAGCATGGAAAAAGGGCGGTCTTGGCCGGCGACATCGAGTTGGAGGAAATCGACACGGCGCCCTTCACAATGTGCACCAATCAGACGCCACAGGGCGTTGCCGCGAAGCAGCCTGCGGCCGAATAGGTCAATCCGCTTCGCTCGGCGTATCTACACATCAAGCAGCCGGTTGAAACTCTCTTCGTGCTCTATTTTTAGGCCCATATTGTAGCCCACCCGACGCGCCAGCAATTCGCGGGACATGTTAGGGTTCAGGGTACGCAATCGGGCGAGCTGCTGTTTTGCGGCTTCCTTGTTGCCATGGGCGAACAGAAGGCCGGCATAAAGCGCGACCGCCGCAGGAAACTGGTCGAACAACTCCACGGACGCTTTGGCATGCATCAACGCTTGTTCTAGGTCGTTATGGTTTAGTAGCGCCATTGCCATCAGGAAGTGCAGCCGATGTCTGCCCGGGTCATGAGGTGAAAGATCCAGGGCCCGTTGGAGTTTGGACACCCCCTCCTCAACCCGATCGATCTGGACCATATGATAGCCCAAAGACGCCAGTAGCAGCACATCGTTGGGATTCCGCTTGGCCGCCTCCTCAAGAGGAGGCACCGCCTTTTCCGATCCTTCCGTGGCAAGCGCATATTGGCCGATCGCATAGTATGTTACCGCCTCGTTCGGCGCGAGACGCCGAAGAACCGCAATGGCTTGCTGCGCTCTCTGTTTCGAATGCTCCGGATCCGGCGTTTCATTGTAGAAGCATGCCATTGAATGGGCCCGGGCCAAGGTGCTGTAGGCGTCGGCATAATTCGGCGCCATCGACAACGCCTCTTCGGACAAAGCTATGGCGCGTTCCAGATTCTCAAGATTGTTCCGCTCCGAACGAAGAATGGTGTAAGCGCGGCGTGTCAATGCCCACGCCTTAAGTGTGTTGTCGGAATGATCCATATGGCGGGCGATGGCCGCCGTGTCTAGCTGTGGCACCAATTGTGCGGCAATCGCCGCCACCACCTCGTCCTGCAGATCGAAAAACTCATCCATCGGACGGTCGTATTTTTCGGCCCACACATGATTACCGTTATGGGCGTCGATGAGCTACACCGTCACCCTCAACTGCTGCCCCATCTGCCGGAGACTGCCTTCCACCACATAGCTCGCCCCCAGCCTGTGCCCGACTTCTCGAATGTCCGGATGCTGACCTTTATACGCAAAGGTGGAATTGCGGGCGATCACATCAAACCCCTCAATACGCGATACCAAAGTGATGAGATCTTCGGTGAGGCCGTCGGCGAGAAAGTCTTGGGCAGGGTCGCCACTCAAATTGTTGAGGGGCAGTATGGCGATTGAGGGCCTTTGCCGCTTTTGTTGGGAGACCGCAGATGATGAACCGCCCAGATCCTCTGTCTGATCGCCTTTATCGCCACCGCCGAAAATCGACGCTCGGAAACGGTGCATGACCGATCGCATACCGGCACCAAACGGAGACGTGATGACGCCGCCCACCACGATCAAAGCGGCCAGTCCTGACAGCAGGCCTTCGTTCTCAACGATCCAGTTTGTTATGGGCGTTATGAAGTCCACGCAGTCTCTCCCTCCGGGAGAGACTATCCTTTGGGGATCGGGACGAGAAGTCCGGATCCCCAAGAGTGATCAACATGCCCGTAAATGTTTAGGTTGGAAGCTTGTCTCCGTCGTAATTCGCGGCAAATTCTGCAGTCGGGGGGATCAATTTGATGACGTCGATCATCACACCGGCGGGGTCACGCATGATGAAATGACGCTGGCCCCACGGCTCATCCTTTAAGGGCCGTAAGATTTCCACATCGGACGCGGTCATACGGGCATAGATCGCGTCTACATCCTCGACTTCAAAGTTCAGGAGCACACCTTGCGCGTCTTTCCGGTATCCTTCCGGCAAGGAATCGTGGCTTGATTCCATGACCGCCAGGTTGACGCTTGGGTTCTCCGGATGGACCAGATGGACATACCATCCGGAATCGAAGCCCTTGGTGAAGCCGAAATTGGTTTCGTAGAAACCCGCTGTCGCCGCCACATCCGCCACTGTGATCACGGGATAATAGCTGTTCACTTTCATTTCTCGCTCCCTATGCGGGACTTGCCGGGACCAGCAAATCCAATTACAAACAGACTGCATGTTTCTTAAATACAAACAGTCTGTTTGTTTGTCAAGGGAGAGACCCCCCTATGCGCCAAGAAGACCGTTCTTCCGCCACCCAAGCCATTTTGATCGCTGCGGGGCGGCGGGCATTTTTGGAAAACGGCTATGCCGGCACATCGACCCCCTCGCTTGCCAAGGCGACGGGCGTGAGCCGGGGGGCGCTCTATCACCATTACGAGGACAAAAAGGCGCTGTTCCGAGCGGTCGTGGAAGAGATCCAGACCGAGGTCTTCAATGCGATCGAAGAGCGTGCAGTGGCGGCCAAAGACCCGATCGAAGGGCTTAAACTCGGCTCGCGGGCGTTTTTGGAGGAAGCATCGAAAGCCGAATTCGTGCGCATCGTCATGATGGAGGGGCCATCCGTGTTGGGCTTTAACGAGTGGCGGGCGATCGAACGTAAAACCGGCGTGCAGTCCCTTGTGGAGGGTCTGGCCTACGCGGTGGAACAGGGCGCGATCGATGTGCCGTCGGTGGAAATCATGGCCGCCTTGCTTTCCGGCGCCCTCAACGAAGGGGTCATGACACTGTTCGCGGGCGACAACGATCAAGCGACGCTAGACAGCGTTTATCAAAACATCTGTAGACTGATCGATGGCCTTGTCAGGCAACCTTAGGCGTCTTGATAATCGGGCTTGCGCTTTTCCAGGAACGCCGTGATGCCTTCCCGGAAATCACCGCTGGTGGCGCAGAGGATTTGCTGCCGGTCCTCAATCGCGACCGCTGCCGCAAGGCTGTCCGCATCTGCCGCCATGTCCGCCCCTTCTTTGGTGAGACGCAAACCGAGCGGGCTGAGGGCCAGCATATCTTCCGCCAATTCCCGGCCGACCGCTTCAAGCCGATCGTCGGGTACCACATCGGACACAAGACCCGTGCGTAAAGCGCGTTCCGCATCGATGAAACGCCCCGTCGTCATCAATTCCATGGCGGTGGAGCGGCCCACGGCCCGCGGCAGAAAATAGCTGATCCCCACATCGCATCCGGAAAGGCCGATGCGGGCCATCGCCACATTCATGCGGGCCGTTTCGCCGGCAATGCGCACATCGGACGCCAGGGCAAAGGCAAAGCCGCCGCCGCTGGCCGGCCCATGCACAAGCGAAATGATCGGCTGCGGGCAGCGCCGCATGCGCATGACGATTTCGCTTACCCGGCGCTGGCCGCGCATGCCGTTCGATGGGGAATTGCTTTCGGTACCGCCGCGATCTTTCAGATCGAGACCCGCACAGAACGCCCGTCCGGCGCCTTTCATAATCACGACGCGCACATTGTGGTCGGTATAGAGCTGGCCGAAATAATGCTGAAGCTCCAGCATCATCCGTTGGCTGATGGCATTCAGCCGTTCCGGACGGTTAAGGGTTACCCAGTCGATCGGGCCCTCTTTTTCCACGAGAAACGTTTCGTAAGGGGCGCTGATGCCTTCAAGTTCCAGTGACATGACGACCGTCTCCCGTTGAGTGTGCTGGGTCTGTTACACCGTCCAGGTGCTGCCCTTTCGAAGCAGCGCATTGATATCCGCAGCGCCGACTTTGCCTTTGGCGCCTTCGGACTGTTTGGACACCTCTTCCACATATTCCGCCCCCGGATCGCAATAGATCACGCCGATAACGACCGGGAAGTCGGGCGGCTGGAAGGTGGCCAGCATCTGCGCCAGGGTCTTGTTGGTCTCGTCATGGACCACGATGTCGGACAATTCCACGCCATTCTCGCCGACCGTAACGACTTCCAGCGAAAAGGTTTGCGGATTGAAGCGGATGCCTTTTTCGTTTTCCTTACCGAACAGCAACGGCTTGCCGTGCTCCACATGAAGCTGCGTTTCCGACGCAGTCTTCTTTGCGGTGAAGTGGTCGAACACCCCGTCATTGTAGACGATGCAGTTCTGGAAGATCTCCACAATCGAGGCGCCCTTATGGGCGTGGGCCCGTTTGAGCACGCCCGGCAAATGCTTTTGCGCCGTGTCGACCGACCGCGCCACGAAGCGCGCGCCCGCACCCAACGCAAACTCGATCGCCGACAAAGGCTTATCCACCGATCCGTCTGGCGTGGACGGAGACCGCGTCCCCACGCGCGAAGTGGGCGAATATTGTCCCTTGGTCAGGCCGTAGATCTCGTTATTGAAGAGCAGAATGTTCAAATCCACATTCCGGCGCAAAGCGTGCATGGTATGGTTGCCGCCGATGGACAGCATGTCGCCATCGCCGCCGACAACCCACACATCCAGATCAGGATTTTGCAGTTTCACCCCTGTCGCCACCGCGGGCGCTCGACCGTGAATGGTGTGAAAGCCGTAGCTGGAAATGTAATAGGGAAACCGCGCGGCGCAGCCGATGCCGGAGACGAACACTACGTCTTCCGGCGGCGTGCCGATTTCCGCCAGCGTGGCGCGCACGGCTTTCAAAATGGCGTAGTCGCCGCAGCCGGGGCACCAGCGCACTTCCTGGTCGGTGGTGAAATCCTTGGCAGTGAAATTCCGGGGGTCTGGAGCTACGTTCATATCACTAATCTCGTTTTCACGATGCGTCTTTGATGACGTGATAAATGCGGTCGGCCTTGAAAGGACGGCCTGTGATTTGGGTAAGCGGCTCGGCGTTGATGGCATATTCGCCACGCAGCAAGGTCACCAACTGGCCGTTGTTCATCTCCGGCACAATCACCCGGTCGAACCCGGACAAAAGCTCGCCGAGATTTTTCGGCAGGGGCCAAATATGCCGAAGATGTACATGCGAGGCTTCCAACCCATCGGCCAGCGCCCGCTTCACACCGCTGCTGATCGAACCATAGGTCGATCCCCAACTGACAAACACCATCTTGCCCGACTCCGGTCCGGAATCGACGGTTTGGGCCGGGATATCGTCTGCAGCGTTCAGCACCTTCTGTGCACGGAGTTTTGTCATCCGCTCGTGATTGTCCGGCTCGTAGGAGATATGGCCGGTGCCTTCCGCCCGTTCGATGCCGCCGATACGGTGTTCGAGGCCCGGCGTTCCAGGCTTCGCCCAGGCACGCGCTAGGGTCGCTTCATCGCGGGCAAACGGCAGGAAACCTTCGGGATCCGTGCGGAACTGGACCGGAAACGGTTCATACGTGTCGAAATCGGGCACCAGCCACGGTTCCGACGCGTTGGCGATGAACCCGTCACTCAGCAGAATGACCGGCACCATGTATTTGGTGGACAGTTTCACGGCTTCGATGGCCACATCGAAGCAATCTGCCGGCGACCGCGCCGCCAGCACGATCAATGGCGCGTCGGCATTTCGTCCGTAGACCGATTGAAAGAGGTCCGACTGTTCCGTCTTCGTCGGCATGCCGGTGGACGGCCCGGCGCGCTGAGAATTCACGATAACCAGCGGCAGTTCCACGCCGATGGCAAGACCGATGGCTTCGGTCTTCAACGCAATACCGGGACCGGAGCTGGAGGTGACGCCAAGTCCGCCCGCATAGGACGCGCCGATGGCCGCACATACCGCCGCGATTTCGTCTTCGGCCTGAAATGTCGTGACATCGAAGGATTTGAGCTTCGCCAGCTCGTGCAACAGGGAAGAGGCCGGCGTGATCGGATAGGAGCAGAACTTCATGGGCAGATCGGCGAGCGACGCCCCCGCCACCAAACCAAGCGACAATGCTTCGGCGCCGGTGATGTTGCGGTAAAGCCCCTGTTCCAACGGTGCCGGCGCCACATGCACGGCACTGATGTCTGCCCCAAGTTCCGCAGTTTCTGCAGCGGCGTGACCGGCATTCAACGCGGCAATGTTGGCGTCCGCAATTTCCGGCCGCTTGGCGCCGAACTTGGTCTTGATCCAGTCAATTGTGGACGCGCGGTCGCGCCCATACAGCCAATAGACAAAGCCGAGCGTCCAAAAGTTTTTGCAACGGCCGGCTTCTTTGTTCGTGATGCCAAGGCCCTCCACCGCATTGTGGGTTTGGGCCGTGATATCGATTTCCAGAACGCGAAAGCCGTCCAGGGAACCGTCCTCACGCGGATCATTTTCGAATCCGGCCTTGTCGAAATTTCTTTTGTTGAAGGTCCCTGCGTCCAAAATGACCAGGCCGCCTTTTATCAAATCCGGCAAATTGACTTTTAAAGCCGCCGGATTGAACGCCACCAGCACATCGGGGGCATCCCCCGGAGTGTAAATGCGGCGCGCGCCGAAATGGATTTGAAAGGCGGACACACCGAACGTGGTGCCGACCGGCGCGCGAATTTCCGCCGGAAAATCCGGGAAGGTGGCCAGGTCATTCCCCGCAAGGGCCGTCGCCTGGGTGAATTGCCCGCCGGTGAGCTGAACGCCGTCGCCGGAATCTCCGGCAAAACGCACGGTTACTTCATCGATTTCCTGGCGTTGACTTTGCGCAGCGGACTGGTCTTCCGCCTTACTCGCGACGTCGGTAACGCTCATCGCTCTTCCTTATCGTTCGTTCATCCGTCCCGGCGCCAGCTGCTGTTCTAAAATTTTGCACGGACGTTCTTCTTTTTAGTCGATCACAACAGCAGAAGCCAGCAATGCCGGTCAACCTCTTCGTAAAAACGTCCTCTCGGTACCTGTCCGATGAGACACATAATCGAGCTCCGATCTAATTACCAGTAAAATTTTGATATATATTTTAATATACATATTTTTATTGTGGATATTTCATCTTAATTTAAGACCAACTCCATATCCTGACTACTTGTTCCGGCTCAAGCCGCTGCGATCAGTTTTTCGATGTCCGCCCAAACCTTCTGCCCCTCACTCTGAAAAAGCTCCACCACGGGCGGGGGCGCGTATTTGGTCACCGCGGGCTCGAAGGACGGACGCGCACAGATCCGCCCGTACCAATCCGACAGCTTGGGCAGGCCGGCTTCACGGATCATGGGTGAGAGGCCCAAATGATCGATCCGCAGCGCATAGGGCATGGCCGCAATATCGGCGAGGCTGATGTCGGGCCCCGCGAGCCACACATGGTCGTTGAGCCGGGCTTCCATGCCCTTAAACAGCGCAACGAAGGTTTTGATGGCGGCCGCCACTTCCGGAGCCGCCACACCATGCTCATAAACGCTGATCCGCGCGTTGCGTTTTGCTTCCAAAGGAATTTTGGCGAACATCTCCATCACCTGCTCCTTCGGCTGGGCGAGAAGCATCGGGCGCGCACCGATCGCGTAAGTCAGCACGGCGATCGCAGGTTGGGCCTGATCGTCGGTTTGTTTTGTGAATAGGCGCATGGCGTGGCGGGCTGCCGCGCGGTCGGGCTTAAGCGGCACGCCGGGATATTGGTCATCCACATATTCGTTGATCAGGGTGGATTCGATCAGCGCCCTGCCGTCATCCACCAAGGTCGGCACGACGGCATTGGGGTTGAGCTTCACATAGTCCGGCGCGAACTGTTCGCCTTTTTGGAGGTCCACCAAACGGTCCGTCCAATCGAGACCTTTTTCGCACAAGGCCATGCGCACTTTCTGGGAACAGGTAGAAATGGGGGCGTGATAGAGCTCGAGCATAAGGGCCTTTCCTGGGTTCTATGACGTTGCGGGTTTCCAATTGCGCAGTCGCTTGGCGTAGATGCGATAAGGCCGCAGGCCGACAATCCACGCCGCCATGGCCAACGTGGTGCCGATGGCCGCGAAAATCACCATGGAATACTTCACAGCTTTGGGATCGCCGAAGGCATAATCCGTCAACAGAGCAATGCCGACGGGCCCAAATCCGAGACCGACCAAATTGAGAATGCCGGTATAGATGGCCGTGATCTGCCCACGCATGGGACCGGGCGACAAGTCTTGTATGACGGCCGCGCCCGTGGACCAAATCGCGTAGGAAAAGAAGATGAAGAGGCTCAGGAAAAAGAAGGACAAATAAAGATCGGTGACCAGCGGGAATACCAAGGCGGGAATGAGCGATCCGGTGATCGCAATCAGCGGTGCCCGCATCTTGCCGTCCGTATTGCCGCGCGAATCCCAATAATCGGAATACCAGCCGGCAATGATGATCGACACGACGCCGAAGACGATGGTCAACAAGCCATAGACGATTCCCATATCGCCGCTGGAGATATCGAAATTGCGCATATACATGGCCGGGATCCAGGCCACATAGCCATACCCCACCATGGACGCGAAGCACACTGCGCCGAAATGAAGGCCAAACGCCCAACGGTATTTCTTCAAATGGGCAATCACGTCGCGGATCGGCACCCCCTCCCCGCTTTTCGTGACCTGCTTTCGCGGCGGGTCGATCATCGTCATCGCGAGGATGGCAACAAATAATCCCGGAATGCCCACGGCCAAAAAGACAAGCTGCCACGGTTTAAGCGTGCCAATGCCAGGCACGGCCACGGTGACGCCTTCGAACACATTGATCAGCACACCGCCGAATAAAACGGATAGACCGATGCCGACCGGCAACCCCACATTAAAGAAGGCCGTGGCAAGCCCGCGCCGCTCGGGCGGAAAGGCGTCGGCGATCATCGAATTCATGGCCGGCAGCAAGGTGGCTTCCCCGACGGCGACGCCGATGCGCAACAAAAGCAATTGCCAATATTTGAAGGCGATGCCGCATAAGGCGGTGGTCAAACTCCACGCAAAAATACCGATGGCCAAGATCAGCCGGCGCGGCCCCACATCGATGGCCCGCGCAATCGGCAGACCGGCGATCGAATAGAAGACCGCGAAGGTAAACCCATGCAGCACCCCCATGGCGGTGTCATTGACCTTCAAGTCTTGCTGAATGTCATGCACCAGCAAGGTCAGGATCTGCCGGTCGATGAAGGAGAAGGTATAGGCGAGGATGAGAACGGCCACCATGTACCAGGCCGCAAACGCCCCGGGATAGCCCGCCTCGGACGCTGCGGCGACACCGCCCTGCCCTCGATTTTCCTCCTGTCCTACCGCCACAGGGCACCTTCTTTTCGTTTGGTGTTGCCCCTTGACGAGATGGGCGCATGGGGTTGATCCCCGTTTTCGTCGACGCCCCCACCTCGCTCCTGGGGGAGCGGGGTGGTCCAGGCACAATCCGAAAACGCCAAAGACGACACTGTGGGGGAAAGCATAAAAAAAGGCCATGGACTTCTCACGTCACCAGGGCCTCCCTCAAAGCGAATTATAGCATATATTCGACTGCTTCCCCACACGGGAGCGGCGAAACCTGTTTAGCGAGACGACCATGATCATCGACGCTTGGGCCCAACACCCCACCTTGCGCCACAGCCAAGACCCCATTTTCGACTCTTTGCGCCGTTGGACCAAAGGGCAGATCCCCAACGAAGCCCTGCCGGTGTCGGCGACCATTGCCGCGATGGACCAAGCAGGCGTGGACAAAAGCCTGATTTCAGCCTGGGTGGCGCCACGCAATGTCATGATTTCGAACGATGAGGTGGCGGCATTCGTGTCGGAATATCCGGACCGCTTGGTCGGTGTGGGCTCGGTCGACATTTCAAAACCCATGGACGCGGTACGCGACATCCGCCGCTGTGTAGAGGAACTGAGGTTCAAGGCCATCCGCGTCTTGCCCTGGCTGTGGGAGGTGCCGCCGACGGACCGGCGCTTCTATCCGGTCTATGCGGCCTGTTGCGATCTGGGCGTGCCGTTTTGCACCCAAATCGGCCATACGGGGCCGCTCATGCCGTCTGAGGTGGGGCGACCGATCTATCTCGATCAAGTGGCCCTCGATTTTCCGGAACTGGCGATCGTGGGCGGCCACATCGGTTATCCGTGGACAGACGAAGCGGTGGCCGTGGCCACCAAGCACGAAAACGTCTTCATCGACACCTCGGCCTACACCGCCAAACGCTATCCTGACGCGCTAGTGGCGTATCTGAGGGCCCATGGCCGCAGCAAAGTACTGTTCGGCACCAATTATCCCATGATCACGCCCGGCGCGGCATTGAAGCATCTGGATGCGCTGGGCCTGGACGCCGAAACCAAGGACCTGTTCCTGTCCGGCAATGCCCGGCGGATCTTCAAGCTCTGACACGGTCAAAAACGCGCAGCCCAGCATGGTTACGGTAACCATAATCCCGTGCTATTTTACCGTCTAAAGGGATGATTTCGGGAGGGATCGGATGCGTAACTATCCAAAAAGGTTAACGGCCGCGGCGGCGGTGCTTCTGTTCGGGGCATTGGGCAGCACACAGGCGCAGGCCTGCAGCTGTATCGATCCGGTGCTGGCCTATGAAAGCACCGATACCGTGGTGGTCGCGCGGGTTTTGCGCAAAGAAAAGTGCAATCCGCGCAAGCACGGCGCCGACCTTCCCAAAAGCGACAAGGGCTTTTTCGGCCGGATGACCGGCAACATGTTCAAGAGCTATACCTGTCACCGGGTGGAGGTAATGCAGACCTTGCGCGGCGAGACACCGTCGAAATTCGCCGTAATCGGAAAAACCAATCCGAGCAGCGCAGCATGCGAAACCTCTTTCGAGATCGGCGAGCATGTGCTGCTGTTGGAAAACGGTGTCCCGCCATACTGGGCGAATTTGTGCTCGGCCTTGTCGGTGCAACGGGACAGCCCGCTGCTCAAGCGCCTCGAAGAAACCCATGGGGTGACGTTCAATGTGGAAGGCCTGTACAGCACGGAGAGTGCCGAAGCGCCCGCGGATGAGGGGAACTAGCAACGCGCTTTGTATTTGGCTTGCAGGTGTATGGTTGGCATTAGCGGTCCCTGCCACCAATGCCCTGCCAAAGGAACAACGCGCCGTCGAGTGCCCCGACATTGTTTCCACGTTCAACGCATCGAAAAATACCTTTTTTGGGGTACTGACGTCCTCGCGCATCTGTGACGCCCCAACAAGTGCTCCCGACCGGCAGCCGAAAGTGTGCCACCAGTTTCGGGTTCTCAGAACGGTGCGCGGCCAGGTTAACGACTCTTCAGTCTACCAAGCAGCGCCCGAGACGCATGGGCTTATCATGTTCGTCTATTTTCACCTGGGCGCGACGTTTCTAGTGATGGACCATCCGGAGCGGCCGGGCGCCATTTCGTCATGCAGCACCGTCAAAATGCCACCCGACCGCTCCTCCGCCGTTATTGATCGCATCGAAAGAGAAACCGGCGTATCTCTCAGCCTCGACAACATGGGCGATGGCACACCATGAGAGCTTTGCGCAATTCAGCTCTCTTTCTTGCCATTGCATTGTGCGCTGTACCCCATTTCTCGCATACGGCTTCGGGCTTCAATTGCATGGGCCCATTGGACGCTTACGGATCAGCGCAGCATATCTACGTGGTCCAGGTCGTTTCCGCACGGCTCTGCGATGCGGAAGAGGCCGGAATGGCCCACCGGATCAGCAGCGCCAGAAAATGGGAATGGATTTGTTATCGGACAGAATTACTCGAGACCCTGAAAGGCGGCGCGACCGAGCCCCCAAAGTTCTATAGCTTTGCCGGCCCCTATGTGCTCGGAAATACGGACGACGGCCAGTTCGCCGTGGGCCGCGCATACCTTCTAATGTATGCGCGATGGCGGCCAAATCAGCAGGCCGGTTGGTG
>JANQMY010000236.1 GCA_028279895.1 Alphaproteobacteria bacterium | reverse complement strand
CCGATGAGCGTAGTGGGGCTACGGTCGAGGCGGCCGACACTGTCCTGGCAAAAAAGCGCCCGTCCCTGCGGGTTGCCCAGCGGTGAGCGTCCGCAGCGTCGCGGTCCTCACCCGCTGCCCCACATCGCGTTTCGAACCGCGCCTTGCGGAGACACTCACCGATATAGCGTTTCCAGGTGAAGTGGATACCGGTTCACCGTCCGGAAACGCATTAAAACAAAGACTTAGGGCACTTTTATGTTTCTATGAAAACCAAAAGTGCCCCAGACAACAGAACTGTTTCAATATGACCATGAAACGCTCTAGCCGCACTGTGCCGGAAATGGCCCAACATTTGGTGCAATCTGCTACCTTCCGACATACAAAAGGCGGCGGAAGACGACCGGTATTTCGTAGAATGACTCCGCAAGCTGAGGACACGTGCGAGGCCCACACATGACCGAAGAAGTTCTATTCGACCACAAACTAAAACGCGGCAAGGTTTACGTCACGCGCACTATCGATAATGGCATAGAGCTGATGAAGTTCGACGCCCGGATCGACACGGACTATCCGGCGGACCTTTTGTTCGAGCAGGTCATCCAGGGTTTTATCGACAGTGAAAAATCGTGGGTGTGGCCGAACAAATACGAGAGTGCGCCGGAACCGCTGGATTTCGACCTTTATGAAGGGTGCCAAGTGCAGATGACCTATTACCTGCCGCGGTGGGACGATCTGGAAAAAACCATGCCGGGCGTGACCTACAAATACAAACTGAAGCGCTATCGACCGGAAGAACGCATTTTTCAATATGAAAGCGTCGATCACCCATTGCAGGGGGGCGGCACCTTTACCGCAATCCCCACCGGTGAGTCGACGAGTCAGTTTCACTGGCACGGCGCTTACAAACCGACCGAGGGCGCAGACAAAATTTTATTTGCCTTGCGACAGTATTTGCCGGTGCTGTACGAAGTGTTTGAAGAAAATCTGGAAAAAGGGCGGCCGCAACGACCCGCTGCATAACCATGTAGCTGCAGCGGCCGTTATCCCACCAGGTGGTTTCCGTAGGGACGGATTAGAACGACGGCAACGGGGAGACCGGCGTCACAATACGCCGCGTATCCTTCATCCTAAGCAACTATCCATCAAGCCGTTCGGGAATGCGGGCTGCCGCGGCGGCTTCCCCATGCTTACGACGCCAGTCCCTCGGCGAAACGCCTGTCCAGCGCTTAAATGAACGAGAGAACGACCCCATGTCTTGAAAGCCGAGTCGCCAGCTAATCTCTCCGATCGGCAGCTCCGTATCTCGGAGGTACTGGAGCGCGAGATCGCACTGGGTTTCGTGAAACAGCTTACGATAGGTCGTGCCTTCACGCCGCAAGCGCCGAGAGAGGGAAGACCGGCTAAGATTGAGGCCTTTGGCCACCGCTTCTTCCGACGCACCGCCCTCGACCAACAATTCCAGAATGTGAGACCGCGCCAAGGTCTTGAACTCGCCGGACCCGAACTGTTCGAGATAGTTCGCCAACAAACGCTCACTCAGCTCTTGTATGGCCGGGTTGGCCGTTTCGATCTGTTCGAACATGAGCGTACGCGGGAAATAGACGGCGTTTTGCGACGATTCGAACTCGACAGGCGCTTGAAACACCGTCTTGTAGCGCTCCCGTGCCGCTGCGTCGGCAATGCCGCGGCGCAAGGTGACTTTCAGCGGATTGACCGTGGTTGGATAAAGCAAACGCAATGATTCGATGAGGAAGACCATGAACATCTCAAAGCCTTCATCATTGACGGTCGGTTCGCATACGGAGGTGATTTGGTATTCGTTCGCCTCAATCCCGATCTTGAGCGCCGCCGCTGTCGAGATCACATGGAAGTTTCGTCTGACGACCTGGCACGCCTCATCCAAATTGCCCGCCGACAACATGGCGTAGCCGAGCGTATGAATTGACGTAGGCTTCAAGCAATGGGCCGCTTTGATGGGAAAAGCAGCATCTCCCGATGTGCGGCAGGCTTCATTCCATAAAGGACGCATAATGTCATGGGAAAGACGCGCACCGGACATGGCCTGCTCGGGCACTTGTATTTTTGCGCCAGCGCAAAAATCGTCTCGGTACCGACCTTCACGTTCAACAGCGCCGACCACGGCCCCGGCCCAGCTGGTCAGGATCGTGTGATGACTTGCGTACGACATTGGACCTCACACCATTTTTTGGGCGGTGTCTCGTGCTTCGCGGCGCCTCGTTTGTGGCCCCCAAACGAAGCGCTACATCTCCCGCGGCATTCGCCGCCCCTTCACAAAATCCCAAGTGTTTTTCTGCACTCAGGAACTGTTTCCTCAAGTATTAATTGTATGATGACTGATGCATTCTGCCAAGACCCTTCGGCATATATCTATGTTTACTATGAAGGGGAGAGGTGGTTTTGCAACAGTGCGCCCCTTTTACAGAATTGAACAAACGCCACGCGTAAGGTTGAGACACGCAAGCTAATAGCTTGTCCCAATCATCCGTCGAACTGCAGGCAGCCATGGGAATGTTAAGGGCCGTCGAGCTGGCTGACAGCTTTGAAAAAACGCGGGGCGTTGTGTACCTCACGGGTTTGCAAGCTCTGGTTCGCTTGCCTCTCTTGCAAAAACAAAAAGATGTACGCGCCGGCTTGCATACGGCGGGTTACATCAGCGGATATCGCGGATCGCCGTTGGGCGGTTATGATATGGAACTCATGCGCAATGCGGACCGTCTGCATGCAAATGATATTCTTTTTCAGCCCGGCATTAACGAAGATTTGGCCGCCACCGCCATTTGGGGCACGCAACAAGCGAATATCGGACCGGATGCACCACATGCGCGCTTCGATGGGGTGTTTTCCCTATGGTATGGTAAAGGCCCCGGCGTCGATCGTTCCGGCGATCCTTTTAGGCACGGTACGCGCAACGGCACCGCAAAGCATGGCGGCGTTCTGCTGGCCTTCGGTGACGATCATGCGGGCAAATCTTCAACGACGGCTCATCAGAGCGACACCATGCTGTCGGCCAACGGGATTCCGGTTCTGTTTCCGGCCACCATCGCAGACCTGATCGACTATGGTTTGTACGGCTGGGCGCTGTCCCGCTTCAGCGGCCTTTGGATCGGCCTGAAATGCGTTAACGAAACCGCCGAAGCCACAGCGACCGTATTGCTGCCGGATTCAGACCATGCCTACCGCGTCCCGTCCGACATTGAGATCCCCGTCGGTGGTCTCAATATTCGAACACAGTTCGACCCGCTGGGTGAGGAAGAAGTCCATTTCAGATATCGGTTGCCGGCTGCACAGGCTTTCGCGCGGGCCAACCCGCTCGACCGAACGGTGTTGGACAGCCCGCGGCGGTCACTCGGCATCGTGTCCAGCGGAAAAGCGTTTCTCGACGTGATGGATGCCCTCGATCTGTTGGGAATCGGCAAAGAACGCGCTGAATCGATGGGGCTGCGCGTTCGAAAAACGGCAATCGCCTGGCCGCTGGAAGAAGAGGGGCTTGCCGCTTTCGCCGCAAACCATCGGGAGATCCTGTTCGTAGAAGAGAAGGCACCCCTGATGGAGACCCAGGCGGCGTCGGCGCTGTTTAATCTGCCTGCGGATCAGCGCCCTGCAATCTCCGGGAAACAATCCCCCGACGGACGCCCTTTGCTGCCGGATTATGGCGTTTTGGATGCCCTTTCTGTCGCCATCGCCATCGGAGACCGCCTTGTCGCCCTCGATACGGACACGGACTCTCTCCGCGAGAGAGTAGCCCAGCTTCGGGCACGGTCGCAGGCGACCGTTGATGCATTGAAGGCATCGTCGTCACGGCGTCCCTGGTTCTGCTCCGGCTGCCCGCACAACACATCGACCAAAGTGCCGGAGGGCAGTGTGGCGCGGTCCGGTATCGGCTGCCATACCATGGCGCTGTGGATGCAACGCGAAACCACGCTGCCGGTGCAGATGGGCGGCGAAGGCGCCAACTGGATCGGCATTGCCCCTTTCGTCAGCACGCCCCATACGTTCCAAAATCTGGGGGACGGCACGTATAACCATTCGGGACTTCTTGCCATTCGCGCAGCGGTCGCCGCCAAGGTCAACATTACCTTCAAGATTCTCTACAACGATGCCGTCGCCATGACCGGTGGTCAAAAGAATGACGGTGACCTGTCGGCGCCGGATATCCTACGGCAAGTCTTGGCGGAAAATGTCAGCCGGGCCGTCCTGGTTACCGAGGACCCCGACAGATACAAAGGGGTGGCGCTGCCCCGCGGCGTCTCGTGCCGTCACCGGGACGAGCTGGACCATATTCAACGAGAGTTGCGAGATACGCCGGGCGTCACGGTCTTGGTTTACGACCAGGGCTGCGCTGCGGAACTGCGCCGCCAGAGGAAACGCGGGTTAGCCGACGAACCCGACAAGCGCGTAATTATCAACGATCTTGTATGCGAGGGATGCGGCGACTGTTCAACGCAATCCAATTGCGTATCGGTCGTGCCGAAGAAAACCGAGTTCGGACTAAAGCGCGAAATCGATCAATCGAGCTGTAACAAGGACTTTTCCTGCCTCAAAGGTTTTTGCCCCTCTTTCGTAACTGTTGAGGGGGGACGCCTTAAAAAAGGCGCACCCGAGCGCCAACAGGATGTGGATTTCGACGACCTGCCGGATGTCGATACGCCGTCGTCGAGCGCACCGGTCAACATTCTCGTCGCCGGGATCGGGGGCACGGGCGTCGTGACTTTGGGCGCCATTTTGGGAATGGCCGCCCATCTTGAGAAGAAGCGTTTCGCGGCCTACGACATGACCGGTCTCGCCCAAAAGGGCGGCGCCGTTTATAGCCATGTGCGCATCACCGCCGATTCGGGCCACCCCCTTTCCCCGCGCATTGCACCAGGGGAAGCAACACTTCTGTTGGGGTGCGATCTTTCCGCCGCCTCATCCGGCGACGCACTGATCACTCTAGGTGCGCAAACGACACATGTGGTGTTGAACGACTTTGAATCTGCCCCCGGAACGTTCCAAACCGAACAGGAATCCGCCCTAAAGCAACCGAGCCAATCGGCAGTCATCAAGAAACGTGTGAGCCGTCCGGTACTTGCGGTACCCGCCACCGATATGGCCAAACGTCTTCTGGGCAACACCATCGGGAGCAATATGATCTTGCTGGGATTTGCCCTCCAGCACAGCCTGTTGCCGGTCAGCGCCGAAGCAATCGAACGCGCGATCGAAATCAACGGACGGGAAGTTGCCTTCAATCTACGGGCCTTTCGTATCGGGCGCGCTCTAGCGCATAACCCGGCGCAGTTTGACCCTCCTGTCGCGGCGCCTCAAACATCGACGGCCCCGGCTGAACACTCTCTTGCGCAACGCGTCGAAACCCGGATGGCGTTTCTGACCGACTATCAAAACGCTGCCTATGCTCAAAAGTACCAAGCGCTTGTGGAAACGGCTGCCAAAGCTGAAGAGCGGGTATCCGGCAAGGAAGGTCCGTTTACCGACGCCGTGGCGCGTTTCTATTTCAAAATTATGGCGTATAAGGATGAATACGAGGTCGCGCGGCTGTATTCGGGCCAGCATTTCAAGAACCTTCTTTCTCAGACTTTCGAAACGCCCGCGCGCCTAAAGATTCACTTGGCGCCGCCCCTCGTCGCGCGTCGAGACCCCCAAACGAATCTGCCGCAAACGCGCGCCTACGGCGCTTGGGTACTCAGGCTGTTCAGATATCTAGCTCCGTTGAGACGCTTGAGGGGCACGCCGTTCGACCCGTTTGGATACACGCATGAACGGCGTGCCGAGCGCGCGCTCATTACGCAATACACCGAACAGATCCAACGCATTGCCGCCGATTTATCGCCGGCCACGCTGGACGTTGCGATCCGCGTCGCAGAACTGCCGGACAAGATCCGGGGTTATGGCCACATCAAGGCGCATTCCCTGTCGGCCGCCGCGAGGGAAAATGAGGGCCTGATGGCCGAATATGAGCGTCTGCGCGTTTCCGGCGAGTCAAATGTCACCGAACCGCATACCGCTGGCCTATCGACCGAACTTCACGACCATATGCCCTCGCGCAAGGCGGGGTAAGGACCAGCCAAGTGCAAATGTTAGCCTGCGGCCCCTAGTTCACTGAGCGCGAGTTGCCGGGCGGACGCATAGTCTGCTTTGCCGTTCGGGAAGCGGAAATAGGTCTGGCTATACACAACTCGTTTGGGCGCTTTGTAGTCCGCCAAATGCTGGCGGACGTGATTGCGGACCTCTTCATCGGAAAGATCCTGCCCCTCTTCCAACGTGATCACCGCAACCACCGCCTGCCCCCACCGTTCGTCGGGCACGCCCACCACCAACGCATCGCTCACATCCGGCAATTCTTTGAGGGTTTCTTCCACCTCTTCCGAAAAGACTTTCTCGCCCCCGGTATTGATGCAAGCGGAGTCTCTGCCCAGCAGGGTGAGCTGCCCGTCCGCTTGAATGCGGGCCAAATCTCCGGGCACCACATAACGCACCCCGTCGATAACCCGGAACGTTTGCTTCGTTTTCTGGTCATCTTTGTAGTAACCAAGTGGAACGATGCCCGAGCGCGCCAAAAACCCTTCCCGGCCGCTGCCCGGCGGTATCTCGTGATCATTCTCGTCGAACACCCGGCAATCTTCATTCACTTGGAACTGGGAGGTTTGCAAATGGCCTTGAGCCGTAGTGACGGAAACACCCATGGCCGGCGCCTCGCTGGACCCCAAGGCATCCAGCAGAACCGCATTGGGCAAATGTTTCAGAAGGCCTTGCTTAACCTGCAAGCTCCACATAACGCCAGACGATACGATGCCTTTCACCGATGTGAGGTCATACTTTCCGGGCGCTTCATCAAGCACCCGCAACATAGGTTTGGCAAAGACGTCACCCACAATCGACATGGCCGTCACGCCGCGCCGTTCAACGGTTTGCCAGAGAAGCTCGGGATCGAATGTCCGCCCCGGCAGCGTCACGACACAACCGCCACCCAAGAGCGACGCCAAAGCGGTCGTCATCCCGGTGGCATGCATTAAGGGGGCGGCCGGCAACTGCCGGGCATGCATGGCCATTTCCTTGGCATAAGCCACATAGGCCTCCATGCTGTCCGGCGGGTTAATTCCGTTGACGGCTTTGAGCGACTGCAACTGCGCCTGCATCAACAAATCATGAGTCCAAATGACTCCTTTGGGCATGCCGGTGGTGCCGCCCGTATAGACGAAGATCTGATCATCCGGAGACCGATCAATTTCGAGGGGGTCCGCCTTACCCGATGTCGCAAGTGATTCGTAATCAACTGTGCCGTCGGGAAGCTCGTTGCCACCGCCGATCTCAATCCACTGCGTGATCTGAGGCAGTGCCGGCGCGATCTCTAAGATCGTGTCGCGAAACGCCCTATCATAAACGATCGCGACGGAATCCGAGTTGTCCAGTATGTAAACCAGCTCTTCCGGCTTGTAACGGTAATTCACATTGACATGCACCAGCCGGGCCTTCAGACACGCCGCAAGGGTCTCCATATACTCCGGCTGATTGTACATGTAGAACGCGACCTTATCGCCGGCCACCGCTCCTCCGACGAGAAGCTGCCGAGCCAGACGATTGGTGCGTGCGTCGAACGTTGCCCGGTCGATGACGCGATCACCGTGAATGAGTGTCGGATGCTCCGCAGGCAGATGACTGCCGACCACATCGAGAATGTCGCCAAGATTCCATGTCGCCATGATCGTTAGGCACCTTTCTAATCGTTAACTAATTACACGTCTTACGGGCTGCCCCGCCAAGCACCACACAGCACCGAAAGTATCCGCCTTTCATGAGTCACACGGATAAACTGCATTACCTCGACGTCACACTCATGGCGCATTTTCCAACTGTTTACACGCCTATTCGGCCGGGCAAAAGGACTATTGCAAGCCAAAACGGGCCTGAAAATGGTGTTCACCTTCCGGGTCACATTTTGCAGAAATTATGGCGCAATGTGCTGAGTAAGCGAGCCAAATCCCAACTAACGTGGCGACATGGGAGATAGCGGGCACCCGGCGCGCGCGGCGATGCCGCCTGCATTTGGCTGAGTTGAACCGGGCGCCCAACACATCATGCAAGTCACAAGTTCGGATCGACGAACAGGGTCCGGCAGCGTTGGGAGGGTAAGCAGCATGAAGCAACCAAAACACAACCTACTCAAAAAAGGCGCCCTGGCGGTGATGTCCGGTTTTCTCATAACCGGCGCCATCGAAGAAGCGCAGGCACAGATCGACGAGATTGTCGTCAGTGCACAGAAAAGGGAAGAACGGGCTCTCGACGTGCCGATTTCCCTGTCGGCATACGGGGGCGATCAGCTAAGCCGGCAAGGTATTTTCGAAGTCGAACAACTTGCTTCCTTTGTGCCGTCCTTAACGTTCGACGATCAGTTGATCGCCGCAGGGGCACGGGTACGTATTCGTGGCATCGGCGGCCCTACCTTCACCAGCGGCGTAGAGACCAGCGTGAGTGTGGTTCAAGATGGTATCGTGACGGGTCCCACCGGATCCGGCTTAGCCGACTTGTTCGACGTCGAGCGGATTGAAGTGTTGCGCGGCCCGCAAGGCACGTTGTTCGGTAAGAACGCAACGGCAGGCGTGCTGAACATCGTGTCGAAAGCGCCAACCGATGAATTCGAAGCGTTCGGCACCTTCCGCTTTACCCAAGGCGATTTCGACCCCGTGGGCAACGACTATCGTCGCTACCGCTTCGAAGCGGGCTTGAGCGGACCGATCACCGATAACCTCCGTGCACGGCTCTCTGGGTTCTTCCTGGACGACGCCAACGGCTTCATCGAAGACGTGGTTCTGGATGACACACAAAATCGCCTGGAACACTGGGGCATTCGCGGCCGGACCGATTACGAGAACGAAAACTTCCGCAGCGACTTGCTGGTGCAGTATGTACAGACAAATGACCGGTGCTGTGCACCGACCTTCGTGCGCATCGACCCGTCGGCAACCGGTCTGGGGCTTAACCCGGCACTGCAGGCGTCTCTCTCATCCAAAGGCATTCCGCTTGCGGAGGATAACCGGCAGGCCATCAACAGCGACCGGATCGGTGAGGAACAAAAAGTCCTGCACATGGCGTGGGACAATTCTTGGACCTTCAACAGCGGCCACGTTCTCAAGTCTATCACGGGCTACAGAAACTGGATCAGCTTCGGCGAAGACGACTCCGATAAGTCGGATGTCCTTCTCGTCGATGCCACCCAGGCCGAAATCAACCTGCGCTTGATCACGCAGGAATTCCAGCTCCTGTCACCGTCCAACGAGCGCTTCGAATATGTCGTTGGCTTTTATTCTTATTTCCAACGGCTGAGCGACCGCTTCATCGTGGGTTTCGCAGGAAATCCAAGTGACGCACACAGCTTGGTCAACATTAAAAACTTGGCGGTGTTCGGTAATGCCACCTACGACATTACGGAACAATTCGAAGCCTTCGGCGGCGTGCGCTTCTTGTATGAAGACCTTGAAATCGTCGGGGGACGTGGCGGTGCTTTCTTCGGAGGTCAGCCGGGCAACAACATCGCCTTCCGCAGAGAAACGGAAGAAGATGTGGACTGGACCGGACGTTTCGGTCTGCGTTTTCTGCCCACGCCGGACAACAGCATCTACGTGTCCTACAGCCGGGGGTACAAGGGGCACGGTCTGAACAATTCGAACAGCGGGCCGTTCTTCACCTCGACCAACACGGCAAATCCGATTCTCGATCCGGAAACGGTAAATGCCATCGAAATTGGTACCAAGAATTCGTTCTTCGACGGACGTTTGATCGCGAATGCGGTGTTCTTCTACAACCGCTTCAAGGACTTCCAAACCTCGTCCTTCGACGGTGCCTCCAACACCTTCTCGTTGCGGAATGCCGGTAAGATCGACTTGATGGGTATCGAGATCGACTTCACGGCCGAACCGTGGGAAGGCGGCTTCCTCTATCTGGGTGGTGCCTGGATTGATGGTGAGTTCGAAGAATTCACCGGCGCGCCTTGCACCGCGTTGCAAAATGCAACAGGTGCCTGCCCCGTCGGCGGTCAAGACTTGTCCGGCCGCAAGATCGATGGCACACCGGAATTCCAGCTGTCGATCATTGCGCGGCAGGACTTCCCGATCGCCAACGACGTCTTCGGTTATGTGTCGACCGAGTTCTCTTGGCAGGACGACCGGCAGTTCAACGCAGACCTTGATCCGCTTCTGGTTCAAGAGGCTTACAGCGTGACGAACTTCCGCGCCGGTGTTTTGCCGACCGAGAATACGGAGCTCACCTTCTTCGTCGAAAACGCTTTCGACAAGGTGTATGCCACCAATCTGCGTCCCGCGCCGGTCTTCGCGGGCGTGGTCGGCGGCTTCGTGGCCCCAGGCCGCACCTTTGGGGTCGAGCTTCGGGCGAACTTCTGACCGAAAGGCCTTGTCCTGACCAGACATAGGCGACGTACCATTGGACCCCACGGCGACCACGCCGTGGGGTCGATTTTTGAGAGAAAGCTCCCACAACGCGAATTCGAAAGGCGACGACCGCAATGACCATGAAGGAAGCCGCTGCTCCGGCCACGCCGGATTCTCAACCTTGGCCCAAACCCGCCTATGCCTGGTACGTGGTCGGGGTGTTGGTCTTGGCCTACACCAGTTCGTTTGTGGACCGGCAGATTCTCAGTCTTCTGGTCGAACCCATTCGCGAAGACCTGAACATTTCCGACACTCAGTTCAGCCTGTTGGCGGGTTTCGCTTTCGCCCTATTTTATTCGGTGATGGGCTTGCCCATTGCTCATTTATCGGATCACCACAGCCGGCGGACGATTATCGGCGCCGGCATCGTGATGTGGAGCATCATGACGGTGATGTGCGGTCTTGCCCGCAATTTCTGGGGGCTGTTTGCCGCCCGAGTGGGCGTCGGTGTAGGCGAGGCAGCCCTGTCTCCGGCCGCCTTATCGTTGATCTCGGATTACTTCCCGAAGGAGCAGCGCGGCAAGGCGATGGCTGTGTACGCTACAGGCGTTTATTTTGGCTCGGGCCTCGCGCTTATTATCGGCGGCGTGGTGATTCAGATTGTCGAACAAGCGGGACCCACCCAAATCCCGCTTATCGGCTCCGTCGCCCCCTGGCAGCTCACCTTCTTCTATGTAGGCTTCCCCGGCCTGTTGATCGCCGCACTCATGTGGACGGTGCGCGAGCCTTTGCGCCGCGGCATGCAAGCATCGACCGAGGGCGGACAAACCGACGGGGCCACATTCAGCGACCTGTTCAAATTCATCGGAGAACGGGCTTGGACCATCGCCTTTGTGTTCAGCGGCTTTTCGCTGCTGGGCATGGTCGTGATCGCGTATTTGGTCTGGACCCCCGCCCTGTTCATGCGCGTGCATGGCTGGGAGGCTTCCGAAATCGGCGTGGTGTTCGGGTTCATCGTGCTGATCTTCGGCACTGGCGGCATTTTGGCGGGCGGCTGGTTGTCCGACGAACTGTCCAAACGCGGCCATGACGACGCAGTTCTGAAAGCCGCCTTGTTCGGCGGCATCCCCGCCATTCCGCTCGCCATTTTTGCCCCGCTCATGCCTACCGCCACCTTGTCGCTGGTGGCCCTGGCCGGTGCCATGTTCTGCTTGACGTCCACCCAGGCTTTGCCGGTGGTGGCGCTTCAATTAATCACACCGAACCGGATGCGGGCCAGAATGTCGGCCTTATACTTCTTGGTGGGCAGCCTGCTGATCTTTTCGCTCGGCCCCACATCGGTGGCACTGATTACCGACTTCGTCTTCGCGGAAGACACGGCAATCAATTATTCTTTGGCGATTATCTGCGGGCTACTGGTTCCGACGGGCGTTGTCATCGCCTATGCGAGCCTCGGTCATTATCGTCAATGTGTGGTGGCCGCCCGCGAATGGGAATAGAACGACGCCTTTGAGCCGGCAGGGAAGAGGAAACGACCTGATGGCAAACATTCCTTCCTGGTTTGATCCGCAAATGCCGGATCGTGATCGGTGCGTTCTCGCACCGTTGCTAGACCGCGCCTTACAGCAATGTCCCGATGCGCCCTTTGCCATGTTCCAAGACGGTGATGTTTGGACCTATGCCCACATGCATGACAAGGCGCACCGGTGGGCTGAGGGTCTTCGGCAGTTAGGTGTCGGCGCCGGCGATCGCGTGCTCGCTTTTTTACCCAACGGCCGGGAAGTCATCCTGACCTGGTTTGCCGCCAATCTGTTAGGTGCGTGCTATGTCCCGATCAACGTGGCCTATCGCGGGGCTTTGTTGAAACATGTGGTGGACAATTCCGGCGCCAGCGTCATGGTGGCCCATGCGAAACTCACTGACCGACTGCGGGATATCGACACGGTTTCGCTAAAGACCGTTGTCCAAGTCGGAGAAGGCGGGGTCGACTCTCTCGCTGGTAAAGACATTTGCGCCAGCGCACAACTAGACGCAGCACCGCCCTTATCCGTGCCGGCGCTCGACATGATGCCGTGGGACTTGCAGTCCATCATCTTCACGTCCGGCACGACGGGACCGTCCAAAGGCGTGCTGTCTTCCTATTTTCATCTGTATACGGCGGCCCAGGCCGTGTTCGGGCACATCACGCCCAAAGACCGTATTTTCGTGAACGGGCCTATGTTTCATTTGGGCGGCACAGGGTCCGTCTATGCCGCCCTCATTCATCAAGGATCGGTCGCCATCGCCGATGGCTTCCGCGCATCAAGCTTCTGGCAAGATCTGAGAGACACGGGGTCCACCGTCACCAGCGGACTGCTCGGCAGCATGACGGTCTTCTTGGCAAAACATTCAACCGCCGCCGACCAAACCGACAACCCCTTACGCCGAACGCATTTTTACCCCGTAACGGATGACACGATCGCATTTGCGCGGGACTTCAATTTCGAATTCTTTAGCGGCTATGGATCGACCGAAGTGCCCCTGGCCTTGGTCACCGACATTGATACCCAGCGCCGCGGCAGTTGCGGCCGCGCCAGAACCGGCATCACCTGCCGCCTCGTGGACGATCACGATTGCGAGGTGAGTTCCGGAGAGGCCGGTGAGTTGGTGGTGCGCGCGGATCACCCCTGGGCGCTCACCCACGGCTACAACGCCATGCCGGAAGCCACCGCAAAGGCGTGGCAAAACGGCTGGTTCCATACTGGTGATCTGTTGACCAAGGATCCTGACGGTTATTTCTATTTTGTCGACCGGAAAAAAGATGCCATCCGCCGGCGGGGTGAGAACATTTCATCTCAAGAAGTGGAGTCCGCCATCATTGCGTTGCCCGACGTGGAAGACGCCGCGGTGATCGGTATTGAAGGAGAATACGGCGAAGATGAGGTGATGGCGGTGGTGGAACCCAAAGCGAAGGCCCGGCTGGACCCGGTTGTTTTATTCAAGGCTCTCGAACCCGCACTGCCCTATTTCATGCTGCCGCGCTTTATCCGCATCATGACAACTTTACCGAGGACACCAACGGAAAAAGTGCGCAAGGAAGCGCTGCGGACAGACGGTGTCACGCCGGATACCTGGGATCAGGAAAAAGCCGGGATCAAGGTGCAGCGCGAGAAACTGGACTGACGGGCCAGCGCGGCCAACTCAAACAAGTTCGCGGGGGCCCGCTTCGATGTTGCGTTCAAACACTTCATACAGAACCGGCAGATAGCGCCGCAACGAGACGATGACTTTGTCGGCCCCTTCAGTCGGCACATAACTGCCCCGCCAGTCGAACCGGCTTGTCGTTTCGCCCGTCGGAAGGGCGCGGAACGTGCCGCCCCCGCGCAGCGGATGGTCGATGCTTTCATATTGGAACAAGCACTCATCCGGCTTGTACTGCTTCAGCAAATAGGTGTAGGTGACGCCCGGCATGGTCTTTGTCGGATCGTCCCAGCGCGGCACCCGGTAGATCATGCTGAAATTGCAGCCCTCATACAGGTCGAAATCGAGCGGCTCGGGCACCTCTTCATACTCGATCGGCCAAATCCATGACTTCTTGCTGTCGATAAACCCCTGCACCACCTGTTCGAAAACGGTTTTGGCCGGGTGGTCCGTTTCGATCACCGCCGCAAAATTGAGCGCTTCGGTATCCCCCTTGCGCTCGCGGCTGACGGTGACCGTGCCCCGCTTTAGCTTGTGTTCGAACAGAATTTCTTCCGCCATGGCATCACCCTTTTTGAGGTTAGGCCGCCAGACCGGCCGCCTGTGCCCAAAGCCGCAGGTCTTGTTCCATGGCGCTGCTGCGCACCGGCAGCGACAACACCAATTCCTGCACGCCCAGCCGCTTCGCTTCCGCCATGGTGGCCGCAAGCTCGTCCGGTGTTCCGGCATAGGGCACGCCCAGTTTCAGCCGGAAATTCGGATCGTTCTCCCGCCCGACTTCCGCCAATTCCGCGCGCAGTTTTTCCAAATGCGGCTCCAGCTCGTAATGAGCCCACCATCCATACCAGCCGTCGCCCAGCCGCGCCGCGCGGCGCATCGCCGGTTTGGAATCGCCACCGATCAGGAACGGGGGACCGCCGGGCGTGACCGGCCGCGGCAGAAGAACCACATTCTCGAAGGAGATGAATTCGCCTTGGTAACTCGCACGGTCTTGCGTCCAGGCCACGCGGATCGCCTCGATATATTCATCGAAGCGCTTCCCGCGCCGGGCAAACGATACACCGAGCGCCTCGTACTCTTCTGACGACCAGCCGCCGCCGACGCCGAAATCAAAACGCCCATTCGTAATGTGATCGAGCGTCATGACTTCTTTGGCAGTCAGCAGGGCTGGCCTCTGGGGAAGAACCAACACGCTGGTGGAAAACCGCAGCTTGTCCGTTACCTGCGAGGCAACGGCGACCACAAACAGAGGGTCGTAAATACCGAAATCGGCCTCTTTCCACGGCGGCGTGCCGTCTTTGTCATAAGGATATTTGGATTCGTAAACATCCGGCGGGAAGAACACCACGTGCTCCGGCACCCACATGGAATCGAACCCCATCTCTTCCATGGCGCGTGCAAAATCTTTAACGAAGCCGAAATCACGGCTGGGTTTGGAGCCGAAGGCACAAGCGAGCCCGAGTTTCATGAACGTCCCTCCAGATAACGGTCGAGTGTTTGGTGAAAATGCCGAATGCGGCTTTCTTGATAATTCGCCAGCGTCACGCCGGGCTTCCGCGTCGCACGGACGCCTTTCTGAATGCGCCGCAGATTTTCCGTATCCTGATCGGCCACAAACCCGGCCGAACCCATGGCCGGCGTATCCGCCCATTTATCGTCGATCCCCAAATGGACGGGTGCCGCTGCCGGCGGATGGCTGCCGTCATCGGCCTTTGCGAATAGCAGCATCACTTCCATGATCGATTTTTCCGGATCGTTCTCAAACGGGCGGAACCGATAGCAAATGGGCGAGCCATGACCGCCCCAAGGCACCAAATTTGGAAACAGGAAGTATTCGATCACATCCAGTACTTCGGCATTCGACAGGCCCGACAAATCCCGGTTGGCCGATTTTGAAAGCTTCTTCCGGGCGTTGTCGGCAAACTGCTCACGCACACCGCGTTCGTCTGTCGCCTCGATCGTGGAGCCAGCATGAAAGGACACATCCCGTTGCATTTGACGGACGGTCTCTTTTGCCGGCGTTCCGCCTTCCGAGGGGCTGGGCACGCCTTCCACCGTCAGCATACGGTTTACATGCCGAACACCGGGAAAGATGTCGTACTGGGTCGTATCCCACGCCACATAGGCCGTCGTTTGCGGATGGGCGATGGGAATGTGGAAGCTCTCGATGAAGGCTTCAAGAGCAAGCTTCCAGTTGCACGGCATGATCTTGACCACATGGGCGGCCTTCCACCGGTCTTCCAAGGGGAAAGCGCGGAAGTGCTCCGGCAAGATCTCCAGGTAGCTTTCGAACGGCTCGCAATCCGGATCGAGATTGATGAATACGAAGCCGCCCCAGGTCGCGACTTGAACTTCCGGCAGGCAAAACTTCTTTCGGTCTATGTGTTCGAAGTCCCATTCAGACGGGATGTGCGCCAACGAGCCGTCAAGCCCCCAGGTGAACCCATGAAAGGGGCATTTGAACTTGTCCACACGTCCGCCGCCGGTCCGAAGCATCACGCCGCGATGCAGGCACGCATTCACATAGGCTTTGATGTCGCCGGTCGCGGTGCGCACGACAATGATGGAGTCGTGTCCGATATCGTACACCACATGATCGCCGGTTTCCGGAATGTCTTCGACGCGGCAGGCCATTTGCCACACTTTCTGCCACATGAGCGCGATCTCTTGGTCGTGCCATTCCTGAGAGTAATAGCGCTCGACAGAGATATCCTCTGTACCAAGATCGGTTGGCGGCGACTCTTGCCTTAAGATCTCCGGTGCGGGGCGGCTGTCGCCCGCCAAAACATCCTGTACGGAAGGTGTCGGCCTTCCCTTTGGAACAGTGACAGTCATGAGGAACTCCGAATTCGCAAGATAACACGCAGGCGTGCCGCCCGCTAAAGCAGTTCGCGACTTACGCTACACCAGTTAACGCGCCAATGGAGCGTCAAACTGTGCGCTTTCGGTCTATCATTTGGCGAAACCGGCCGTGATCGAAAGTGTCCGTCGACCGGCGGCACGCAACAGGACAAACTCCTTGAAATAGATGCGCATCCGGCGACCCAGGCGAACCCGCCCGGCGCCAAATCGAGAGGCCAGAACGAGGAGATTCCCATGTCGACACCCGAACTCAATCTTAAAGGCAAAGTGGCGTTGATCACCGGCGGCACGCGGGGTCTCGGCCGCGCCATGGCCGAAGGTTTGGCGGCAGCCGGCGCCAATCTGGTGGTCGCGAGCCGTACCGAAGACGATTGCGCGAATGCCGCAAAGGCCTTCGGGGCACAGGGGGTCGACGCCCTTCCCGTCTCCTGCGATGTGGGCAAATGGGCAGACTGCGATACGCTGGTCGAGAAGGCCTATGACCATTTCGGAAAAGTTGACATTCTGATCAATAATGCCGGCATGTCGTCCATGGCACGGCGCCCGTCCGATCTCTCGGAAGACGACTTCAACCGGGTGTTCGATGTGAACGTCAAAGGTCCCTACCGGCTGTCGGCCCTGACGGGAGAACGGATGATGGAAGGCGATGGTGGCGTCATTCTCAACGTATCCAGCACGGCGGCCGTGCTGACGCCGCCGCCGGTTGCGCCTTATGCGGCAGCGAAGGCGGGCGTCAATGCGCTCACGAAAGCTTTGGCCCGCGCCTACGGGCCAAAGGTACGCGTCAACGCCTTGATGTGCGGCACGTTCCGAACGGATTTAACGAAAGGCTTCGTGGATACGCCCGATTTCCAAAAACAGATCAAAGCGACCACGCCGTTGCGGCGGGTCGGCGAAACGGCCGATGTAGTCGGCAGCGCTCTGTTTCTGGTAAGTGACATGTCGGAATTTATGTCGGGGACCATCATTACGCTGGACGGCGGCCAGACATAGGCGTCGACCAGCGACCGTCCGAAGAGGTGTCACATGAATCTGAACCAATTGGTACGCCGCGCCGTTCAGGTAAACGGAAACAGCCTGGCAAGCATTGACGGCGAACGCCAGCAAAGCTGGAATACGCTTGCCGGCAATGTGACCCGCATCGCAAACAATTTGGCACGACTGGGCATCAAGCCCGATGACCGCGTCGCCATCCTCTCGAACAACAAGGACCGCTACATCGAAGCGTTCTTCGCCATTACCGCTGCAGGCGCCATTGCGGTGCCGCTGAACACGCGGCTCAGCCCAGCGGAGCTTTCCTTCCAACTGGAAGACTCCGACGCAAAGGCCATCTTCGTTGAAACGCCTTATCACGACCTGGCTGTGCAGTTGCGGCCTGAGGCCCCCTCGGTGCACGATTGGATCAACCTTTCGGACGGGACACCGCCGGACGGCCTGCAGCCATTCGACCAGTTTATCTCCTCCGTAGACGGAACGCTCCCGCCGGAAAGAAGCGGATCGGATGCGGCGGCGATCATGTATACCGGCGGCACCACCGGCCGACCCAAAGGCGTCGTACAAAGCCACGGCGCGCTGATCATGAACGCCCATCAGAGCGCCAATATTTTGGGACCGACAGCGAACATGGCCTATGCCCATGTGGCGCCTATGTTTCACATCGGCGATTGTGCCTATTTGGTTGCCGTCACGCTCCATGCCGGATGTCACATCGTTGTGCCCCAGTTCGAGCCGTTGGCATTACTGGACATCCTTTCGCGGGACAAGGCGACCCACGTCGCGCTGGTCCCCACCATGATCAACCGCCTTCTGCAGGAACCGCAATTGAGCGAGTTCGACCTTACTCATCTCAGGCGGATCATCTACGGCGCCTCTCCCATCCCCGAAAGCCTACTTGTGCAAGCCATCGAAACCTTGCCCCATGTGACGTTCGCCCAATCGTATGGGCAAACCGAAACCGTCACCATTACGGTGCTGCCGCCCGAGCGCCACGTGGTGTCGGGCCCTCTGGCGGGCAAGCTGAGATCGGCCGGCCAAGCCGCCACCGGCACCGATGTGGAAATCCGCGACGGCGACGGCGCGCGGGTCGATGCCGGAAACCTCGGTGAGATCTGCGTACGGAGCGATAGCCTCATGAACGGCTATTGGAACCTGCCCGATGTCACCGCCGAGACCTTGTGCGAGGGGTGGGTTCGAACCGGCGACATCGGCTATATGGACGAAGACGGATTCGTTTTCGTGGTCGACCGCCTGAAGGACATGATCGTCACCGGCGGCGAAAACGTCTACTCGGCCGAGGTGGAAAATGCGCTGCACAAACATCCAGATGTGGTGGAATGCGCGGTCATCGGCATTCCCCATGACGATTGGGGCGAGCAAGTGCACGCAATCGTTCGGCTTAAGCCCGGCGCCGATGTGAAAGGCGACGCCATCGTCGAACATTGCCGCTCATTGATCGCGGGCTACAAATGCCCGCGCTCGGTAGAGCTACGGACGGCCCCCCTTCCGGTGAGCGGCGCCGGTAAAATTCTGAAGAAAGACCTACGCGCCGCCTATTGGGACCGAGACTAACAGGCCGCTGAAACAGTTGTTTTCATCCTTCGAGACGGGCCTGTCGGCCCTCCTCAGGATGAGGAAAACAAACAAAAACCTCATGGTGAGGAGGCGCAATAGCGCCGTCTCGAACCATGGGTTCCCAAGACCATGACTTTTTCAGCAGCCTGCTAGGCCCGGCGCGAAGTGCGACGCATGGTACCGGCGTCTATGGTTTCTGTCTCGGCGGTGCCATGGCGGTTTTCGGCAAGCGGTTCGGTGCTGTCCCCTCGGTCGGCCTGCCGAACAGCTTCGGCGATGCAGTCCAGCAGCTTCTCAGGGTCGATCGGCTTACTGACGTAATCCGTCATACCTTCCTTCAGATATTGCTCCCGGTCGCCCGCCATGGCATTTGCGGTCAACGCAATAATCGGAATATCCCTTTGGGGACCCGGTAGCGCGCGAATGGCATGGGTGGCGGTGACGCCGTCCATGATCGGCATTTGAACGTCCATCAGTATGACGTCGTAGTGCTGGTTTTGAACGGCGGCCAGCGCTTCCGCTCCATTGTTCACCATGTCCAGCGTATGTCCTGCGGCTTCCACAAACGCCCGCACCACCTTTTGATTGGTCGGATTGTCCTCGGCAACTAATATGCGACATTGCGCGTCTGGCGATGTGGTTTCAGGGGGTGGCACATGCTCGGTCGTGACGGCGTTGTCCTCCTGGCTGACTTCTCTCGCTGAGATGGTGAACCAGAATGTACTGCCTTGGCCGGGCGTGCTGTCTACGCCGATTTGCCCGTCCATCAGCGCAACCAACTGTTTGCAAATCGCAAGGCCGAGGCCGGTTCCGCCGAATTCCCGGGTGGTGGACGAATCCGCCTGGACAAAGCGATCGAACAGCGCCTCTTGTTTGTCGTCTGGGATACCGATTCCGGTATCCGATATCGCAAAGCGCAACTGTCCCTTGGCGTCGCCTGACAAATACTGAACCTGGACGCTTATGGTGCCTTGGGCGGTGAATTTGACCGCGTTCGCCAGCAAATTGTTCAACACTTGGCCGATGCGGCGGGCATCGCCCTCGAAGGTTTCGGGAACGCCGGGATCTGCGGTTGCGGTCAGCGTAAGGCCCTTGCCTTCGGCCTTGGGGGTCCATAACGCAATTGTTTCCTTGGCAAGTTCATCCGCGCTAAATGGTTGGTTTTCCAGCACCACATGTCCGGCTTCCAGTTTAGAAATATCGAGCACATCATCCAGAATGGCCAAAAGGACGCGTGCGGAGGTGGTTGCGGTGTTTAGAAGGTCGCGTTGCTGACCGTCGAGGGGTGTTTGCGTCAATAGATCGAGCATGCCAATGACGCCGTTCATGGGCGTACGGATTTCGTGGCTCATATTCGCCAGGAATGCCGATTTGGTATTGCTGGCGTTTTGAGCTTCGATCATAGCCGTGCGCAAAGCCTCGGCAAGACGACGCGAATCCTCGGCGAGCAAACTCATGGACACGAACTGTGCGACCGACGCGGCAAAGGAAACCTCTTCCGCCGTCCAGTCGCGTCGAAAATCGACGCTTTCACAGCAGATGACACCGCGGACGCCGCTTGCGCCGTTCAGCGGTACATCTAAAAGGGATTGGACGTTGAGTGGGGCAAGATAACTCTCGGTGAATGAATCCGTTCGCGGATCATTCCACGCATTGCTGGCGACAATGGCGAGGCTCGAATCGATGGCCGAAAAATATGCGGGGTGATCTGCAGATTCTTTACGGTCCCCGGCCGAATGAGCACCTTTCGATGCTTCGTATTGATCGTAGCACACAATGGCGTCCCGGTCGGGCGTGAACATCCAGACACCCACCCGTTCGACCCCGAGGGTGCGGCTCAATTCTTCGGTTGCTTGCTTGATCAGCGCTTCGCTTGAACGGTTATGATTGAGATAGGCATCGAAAATACGCTCCAGCGCCGCAGTGAAGGCGCGGGCTTGGGCCAGCATGGCGACGAGCCGAGATTCCGACCGATTGCGTGCGACCACCTCGTTGTCCAGAACGCGCTTTTGGTCCTCTAGCTCTTGGCGTTTTTGGTTTGCCATGAATTCATTTTCGAGGGCCGACGTCACGAGTTGATTGGACCGTCTCACGATCGACAGTGTCGCCGCGAAATAAATCGCCAAGAATCCGCACATGGCGTATTGCATCTGACCGCCTTGCAGGACCAGGTACAAAGCCGGCAGCGACAGGGCGGGGATGTTATACGCCAGCACAATGGGGATGTGGGTTGCAAACGCAATGCAAGAGCCGGCGGTCATGCCGGCGATCATGAAGCAGAGCAATAGTTGCGCGATCGGGTCCGCGTTCGGCGACAGCGTAAACAATGACGCGCCCCATACGACGCCGCCCGCCGCTGAGAGGCAGACATTAGCCGCGATGGTATGGCGGTCTTGCGTGGCCGGTCGCCACGAGCGGGTAAATTCCAATGCGCCCCGTAACCCGGCCTGTCCTACGACCGCCGCATACCAAACGAGCAGCCAGAACTGGTCGGCTTGGGCATAGAGCAGGATGGCCAAAACCGAGCCATTAAGCGCAGCAACGCCACTTGCCGTGAGCTGGTTTTGGCTCAGAATCTGATTGCGTTTGGCCTGCACGTCACGAGTCATTGCCTCATCCACGGTGTTTTCCGTGGCGGGGGCGGACAGGACAGTCTGTTGCGCAGCTTTAGTGGACATCGCACGCGGTGTTTATGAGACTCTGCGGAAAAGTCTGCCTGAGGAAGCTTTTTTCTTAGTTAACATGCGCCTAAGTATGCCGGCGCTTAAGCGAAATTAACGATGTCGGGTCTAGGCTACGGGCGTTCAACCAGCGCTTTGCCTTCCCAAAAGCACC
Organism: Alphaproteobacteria bacterium; assembly: GCA_028279895.1. Classification (GTDB taxonomy): domain Bacteria; phylum Pseudomonadota; class Alphaproteobacteria; order JANQMY01; family JANQMY01; genus JANQMY01. The sequence goes on along the minus strand of JANQMY010000236.1, from coordinate 19,451 downwards.
GCAACCTGTAACGAGAGAAGACAGGATTATGGCCAACCCGCCGGAATTTATCCTTCTATTAAAGTGTCCCGACCGCCCGGGCATCTTGGCGGAAGTCACCCCATACCTTGCGGCGGCCGGGTGCGATATCCGCGATTCCACGGTCTATGGCGACCCAGACACCAAAACATTTTTTATTCGGATGCACGTCGCCAGTCCGAATGCCACCGGCGATGAAATCCGCTCCGGTTTTGAGCCGGTCGCCCGCCGGCTGCAGACCGATTGGACCATGTTCAACCTGGCGAAGAAAATGCGTGTGCTGATCGCCGGCTCGAAAAGTGCACACTGCTTGAACGACCTCTTGTTCAAATGGGACAATGGCACCTTACCCATCGATGTCGTGGGTGTTGTGTCCAATCATCAGGACCTAGCGCCTATCGCCGAATGGAAGGGTATTCCCTTCCATCATCTTCCTATCTCGAAGGAAACCAAGCCGCAGCAGGAAGAACAGTTTCGTGCATTGATCACAGGACAGAAAGCGGATCTGGTGATCTTGGCGCGCTATATGCAGATCTTGTCCGACGAAATGTGTGCGTATTTGGAAGGTAAGTGCATCAACATTCACCATTCCTTCCTGCCGAGCTTCAAAGGCGCGCGACCTTATCACCAAGCCTATGAGCGCGGTGTGAAACTTATCGGGGCAACGGCGCATTATGTAACGCCGCAGCTCGATGAGGGCCCGATCATTGAGCAGGATGTGCGCCGTGTGACCCACGCGACCACACCGAAAGAAATGATCCGCATCGGGCACGAAGTGGAAGCCCAAGTCCTGTCACGCGCGGTGCGCTGGCATGCGGAGCATCGCGTGCTGCTTAACGGGAGGAAAACAGTGGTGCTGAACGGATAACGGCCGTTCCGATCCGCGAGGGCGGGGGCCTATAAGCCAAGCACTCGCTTGGCGATGATGTTTTTCTGAATTTCGTTGGTGCCGCCATAGATCGACTGGGCCCGCGTGCCGAAATAGTTGGAGACCGACGGCGCCACATAGTCTGGCACGCTGTGGTCCTCCGCCCATGGGGGCGTGACCGAATCCTCAAACAGCCGCAGCCCATTATTGGCGGCCGCTTCAACGTAAAGCTCCGTGATCTGTTGAGCCGTCTCGGTTGCCATAATTTTGAGGATCGACGACTCATTGCCCGGTGTTCCACCCGCCGCGATCACCGACAGAATACGGAACACGGTCATCTCCAGCCGGTCCACATTAAGTTCCGCATTGCTCAGCTTTGCCCGGAACATCTCGTCTTCGAGAAGAGTGCGGTTGCCGCCCAGTGGCGTCGCCCCGCTAATCTCTTTTAGATTGCGTAACGCTTTGCGCTTGCTGCCGATGCGGGCATAGGACGTGCGTTCGTGCCCAAGGAGATATTGGGAATAGGTCCAGCCCTTGCCTTCCTCGCCGACGCGGTTTTCAACCGGGACCCGCACATCCGCATATTCCACCCGGCTGAGGACGTATTTGCCGTCAATGGTAATGATGGGATGCACCACAATACCGGGGGTGTTGATATCTACACAGATGAATGTAATGCCTTCCTGCTTTTTACCCGAATTATCTGTCCGGGTGAGTAGGAACATCCAATCGGCGTGTTGTGCCGCGCTCGTCCATATCTTGGTGCCGTTCAACACATAGTCGTTGCCGTCGCGCACTGCCTGGAACTGCAGCGACGCCAAATCAGATCCGGATTCCGGTTCCGAATATCCTTGTGCCCAGGACACACGCCCCTCGCGAATGCCGGGTAGCCAGCGCTCTTTTTGTGCCTCGGTTCCGAATGTGTAAATCACCGGTCCCACATAAATCGCCCCCATCGGCGTGACGGTCGGGACGCCCGCGCGCTCCAGCTCTTCGTCGAAAACGTATTGTTCTTCGATGGTCCAGCCGGTGCCGCCGAACTCTTCCGGCCAAGCGGGCACCAACCACCCCTTCGCCGCCAAAGCCTGTTCGGACTTTTTGATGTCGGCCGTGGTGAGGGACGCGCCCCGCTTATTCTTGTCGATAATGTCTTTGGGAAAGTCGTTCTCGAAAAAGGCCCGGACGTTCAGGCGAAAGGCTTCCAATTCGGGCGATGTGTCGAGGTTCACGGGCTTTAACCTTTGGTTGTTCGGGGCGGCGACGATAACACAAGCCTACCGGCCGAGCCAGAAATTTGGGCAAGCGGAGTAAGCAACAGCCGATGTGACTGTGAGTGTATTTTCTTCCAATGAACAAGTGCAAATCCGATAACCTTCAACCGCGACGGAGCATAGGGCAACCGCCGGCATGGAGGCACGCATCAGATATTGGATTCCGCGCGATTTATGATTGGTATACAGAATAATATGAGTGGAAGGCGCCTCTTGTTGGCCGGCTGCTGATGAATTGCGGTGGTGGGTCGCATTTGTCTCACCATCACCTGTGTCATTGACAGGTGCCCGCATGGGTTGGCCTGCCTTTATCGGGCGTAAATAACCTAGGTTAAACCTTGTCTCCATGCTGCAGATTGAAAGCAATAAATCAGCCGCCAACGTTATCGTCTAAGCGGGCTTTAACGATTGAGACCTACGCTGAGAACCAGTTCACACTGTGTATCAGGGGGCATCAACATGCATGCAATGAGAGAACTCTTCGGAGGTCCTCCGCGAGTCCTCGTCGTGGACGATGTGGAGCACAATAGAGAGCTGCTAAAGCGACGGCTCGTTACGTTTGGCTGTGACGCGACGCTCGCAGAATCGGGTTCCAGGGCAATAGAACTGATCCAGTCACAGACGTTTGATCTTGTATTGCTGGATATCATGATGGCCAATGTGGATGGTCTCGAAACGCTGCATTTTATCCGCCAAGAATTCTCGCCGGCGGAGCTTCCGGTGCTGATGGTGACGGCACGCGACGATACCGAAACCGTGGTTTCGGCGCTTGAACAAGGGGCAAATGATTACGTTGTCAAACCGTTCGACTTTGCCGTCCTCAAAGCGCGCATGCGAGCTCATCTTGAACGCAAGGCCGCCAAGGCCGCACTGAAAGCGCTCAATCATTCGCTCGAGCAGAAGGTTGAACAACGCACCGAAGCGATCCGCCTGCAAAACGAGCTGATGTTCGAGGAAATCGCCCAGCGCAAGGCGGTTGAGCAGGCCCTGCGCGAGCAAACTATGAGGGCAGAAGCTGCCAGTCGGACAAAGTCGAACTTCCTTTCCCAGATGAGCCACGAACTGCGCACGCCGCTGAACGGCATCATCGGCTACGGCGAGTTGATCCTGGCAGCGCCGCATGACCCCGTGAAATACCAAGGGTGTATTCGTGACATTGTGCAAAGCGGTCATCAGTTACTGGGGATGATCAATGATATTCTCGAACTTGCAAATGTGGAAGAAGGCCCGACCCCGCTGAATGAGCGGGATGTTGATGTCGCAACACTGCTCGACGACTGCTGCGAAGTTGTTGTGCCGATCGCAGAGGCTAACGGCATTCAACTAGAGCGTCGTTTTCAGGCGTCTGCAAAGCTCTCCGGCGATGCGTGTCAATTGCGGCGTGCCATCGTGCATTTGATTTCGAACGCGGTGAAATTCTCGGAATCGGGTATGACCGTGACGATCGATGCGGAGATATCGGACGCCGGAACCTTTGATATTGTCGTCCGAGACATGGGTGTCGGCATTTCTGAGGACAAGCTCGAACGTGTCCTAGAGCCCTTCCAACAGGCGGATACAGGCCTTGATCGCAAATATGAAGGCGCGGGACTAGGGCTACCCATTGCCAAGATGTTGGTGGAACGCCATGGCGGTGCTCTGCGGGTTCATAGCAAACCGGACGCGGGGACGACGGTAAGCCTCTGCCTGCCTATGGATCGCCTACGGACACACACTCTCAATGCCGCGTGATCGGTGCGTCAGACACGACGCTCAATTCGCACCCCACAAGGTGCGCGCATGATCATACGCGGCGAAAATGGGCCCCCTCGATCGATGCAGGCAATGCCGTCCTGGTGGCGAAGCGGGCATATGGAGCTTGCCGGCGCTTATTTAGTGATTTGCGCCAACGCGCTGGCGTTTTTCTACTTTTACGTCTTGATCGGGGTGAGTTCTCTGGCTGTCAAGGCTTTGATCCTCTCGGTTATCGGGGTGATGAGCCTTCCGATCGCTGCCGTCTATGTGATGCTGAAACGAGACTCTCGCGCTTCGAGCCACGCGCTGGCGGAGACCGAGCAGCAGATTACGGAAGCAATTGATTGTTTCTCCGACGCTTTCGCGTTGTTCGATCCAGAAGGTCGGTTGATCCGCAGCAACAATAAATTTCGGCGGATACTCGAAGGTATGGGCACAGAAGTGAGGCGCGAACTGTTTTTCGATGATTTGTTGTCCTGGCTGTTGGCGGAGGCGGAATTGACCGGTGTCCTGCCCGACCTCATGCGTAACGTTCCAGATGCCTGGCTGAGTGAATGTGCGGGCCGGTTTCGGTCGGATGCCGAGGCTTGGCGCGCATGGCATACAGAAGGGTATGAAACGGGCGAACTCTACTTTGATGTTCGAATCCCCGGGGAAGTGTGGCTAAGGATCAGCGAAACGCGCACGCCGGACGGAAACCGTGTCTTTGTCGCAGCCAACATCACAAAATACAAAACGATCGAACGTGACCTAGAGCGCAGCCGCGAAAATTACGCCATGGCTATAGAGGCTACGGACTCTGTCCACTGGTCCTGGTCAGCAGACACCAATCTGGTGACTGTGCCCAACGGGCTGAATAATCACCCGGATGATCGAGATCTACAGCGGACGTTCAATCTTGAAGAATGGGCGGCGCTGGTGCATCCGGAGGACAGGCCGCGTCAATCACAGACCCTGGTTGATTTCTTTGTCGGCAAAAGCGAACGTCTGTGCAACGAGTACCGCATGCGCCACGAGGATGGGACCTATCATTGGTACCGCACCCTCGCCACCGGTTCACGGGACGGTAAGGGCGAGATGGTTCGAATTGCGGGATCGATAACCGACATCACGGACGCAAAGCGTGCAGAATTCGCCCTGCGAAAGAGCGAAGAAGACAATGCCCTTGCGATCGATGCCATGCACGGACTCGCCTGGGAATGGGACGCGGCAACGCATACGCTCGAAACCAAACCAGGCCGCCTCCTACACAGCGAATTGGAAGAGTTTCACGCCGATGGCTCTGGGGACTCCTTTCGGGAGCGTGTGCATCCGGATGATCGTGAACGCTACATGGTCGCCTTTAAGGATCATTTGCGGGGCAAAACACCGCTTTATGAGTGCGAGTACCGCATGCGAAGTCTGAATGGCGATTATCATTGGGTGCATGATCGTGGCATTGGGGTGCGCGATAAAACGGGAAGGGTTTTGCGAGTCGTCGGGGCCGTCGTCGATGTCAATGACCGCCGTCTAGCTGAGGAAGCGCTCGTAAGCAGCCGCAGCGAGTTTGAACTGGCCGTCGAAGCGACCGACGGTATTTTGTGGTCTTGGGACGTGGCCAGCCGCCGGGCCGGTATGCCGAAAGATGGACTCGAAAAACTTGGCATCGATTGGTCGAATGACACGATTTCGTGGGACGATTGGCTGTCGCTGATTCACCCGGAAGATGTGTCTCCCTATTTCGAGGTTCTTGCAGACTATGCCAGAAGCAACCGGCGCATCATGGTCCAAGAATATCGTGTGCGGACGAAGAGCGGTGCGTATATCTGGCTTCACGATCGTTCGATTGCGTTGCGTGACACTCAGGGGCACATGATCACGATTATTGGGTCGATCGTGAACATCACAGAAAGGAAGACCACTGAAGCCAAGCTCACGCGGGCGAAAGAGGAAGCTGAAAAAGCTAACGAAGCGAAATCGCGTTTTCTTGCGAGCATGAGCCACGAGCTGCGCACTCCGCTTAACGCCATAATCGGCTATGCGGATCTGATCGTGGACGACGGAACGGCCGCGCGGGCCGTGACAGACCTCACAGGGGCGCGAGAAGCGCTTTCCGGCATCTCTAACGACGCCCGCTACATTTCGGAGTCGGCGCGCCAACTCTTGGGGCTGATCAACTCAATCCTCGATCAGGCAAAGGCAGATGCACATCAAATCACCCTGAGCGTTGAAGAGTTCAGCGTCCAGGCGCTTGTTCAAGATCTTATCGTAATGTTCGAACCGCTTGCGGCCCAAAACGGCAATCGCCTGGAGGTCTTGGGACAAACGGACGGCTCTATGACCGGCGATCGTATGAAAATTCGCCAATGCTTGATCAATCTCTTGGGAAACGCCTGCAAATTCACCACGGATGGTCACATCGAACTCTCTATCGGCAAAGGCCCGTCCGACGGACCAGAGATGGTTGCCTTCCGGGTTTCAGATACCGGGATAGGCATAGATCCAAAGTTTCGAGACAAGCTTTTTCAGCCCTTCACCCAGGCGGATGAAACGCTGGGGCGGCAATTCGAAGGAACGGGCCTTGGACTGTCCATTACCCAAAGTCTTGCGCGGCTGATGGACGGCGACGTATCCGTCGTCAGCACGCCTGGCCTTGGCAGCGTGTTCACGCTTTGCGTTCCGCGTTTTCTAATGGGCGCCTCGCCACAAACCGACACGTCCGACAGGCATGTCGCTTAGCGTGCAATCACCCAACAGAGTCCGATTGGCCTTTTTGATCAAGATCCCGGCTTTACGCGACGGCCGCGCCTCAGTAGGTTTAAACCTTCAGTTGCGAAACAATTCCAAACGGGAGGGTAAATCATGGATCTGCAGTTGGCAGGCAAGCGCGTGCTGATCACCGCCGCTTCGCGCGGCTTGGGAAAGGCTTGCGCGCAAACTTTCCTGGAAGAAGGCGCGTCGGTGGCCATTTGCGCCCGCGGCGAAAAAAGCTTGAAGGCAACGCTTGAGGAGTTGGGCGCAAAAGGCAAGATCATCGGCAAACCTGTGGATGCCGGCGACCCGCAAGCGGTCTCGGATTGGTCCAAATGGGCGCAAGATGAATTGGGCGGCGTCGATGTGGCGGTGTCCAATGCCAGTGCATTGGGGGGCATTCCCCGGTCATTGGAAGGATGGGATCAAAACTACAAGGTCGACCTTCTATCCGCTGTGGCCCTGTTCGACAGTTGTCTAGACGGCCTGAAAAGTGCACCCGATGGGTCATTCGTGCAAATGGCCACGATCACCGCAGTGGAGTATCACGGCTTTCCCGGTGGCGGATTGAGCTATGGCGCGATCAAGGCCGCCCTGGTCAATTACGTCTCCCAACTGTCGCAGGAGTACATGCCCGACGGTATCCGGGCGAACTGTGTGTCGCCCGGCCCGATTTTTTTGGAAGGCGGGTCTTGGGATTGGATCAAGGAGAACATGCCGGACTACTATGTGTCCAACCGCGATTATCATCCGTCCAACCGCTTCGGTAATCCGGAAGAAGTATCGCGGGTGGTGGCGTTTTTGGCCAGCCCCGCGGCTTCCTGGGTGACCGGTCAGAACCTAGTGGTGGATGGCGGTTTCACCCGGCGCGTCGCTTTCTAAGCCGCGCCTCGTCTTAGGGGGCGTTGTCCCTTCTAAGGCTCGCATAGGCCCGGTCGACATAAGTCTGGACGTTTTGCGGTGCGGCTTTCATTTCAAAGTCGAATTCCGCGGTCGGCTTCGTGGCGACAATGTCTTCAAGGCTTTTACCTTCCACGATGAGGGCGGCGATGCGGTCGCGTGTCGCCGATAGGATTTCGATATAGCGTTTGAGTTTGGCGCGGTCGGTAACGGGGCCATGACCTGGGATGACGATGGTGTCGTCATCAATCGTGTCATGCACGGCCTGGCAGAACGCGATCATGCCGTCCAGGTCGCCGCCATTGTCCGCGTCGATAAACGGATAGCCCGTATTGTTGAATACGTCACCCAAATGCACGGCATTCTGTCCACGGAAGATAACGGCTGTATCGCCATTGGTATGCGCGGGACCTACATGGAGCAAATCGATACGTTCCCCGTTGAAATGGAATTGCATTGTGGTGTCGTAGGTGATCACAGACCGGGCATGCTCTGGATAAGCCTTTTGTTCAAACGCCAAGCCGCCGAAATTGATCAAATTGTCCGTCAGCATTTTTTCGCGGGACGCCGCGTGGGAAACGATCCAAGTGCCTTCTTGACCTAACGTCATGTTGCCGTCGGCGTGATCGAAATGCCAATGGGTGTTGATGGTAAAGTCGACCTTGTCACTGCCGATGTCCCTGAGCGCCGCTTTGATTTTCGGCATGAGTTGCGGAAACTGGTTGTCGACGAGCATCACGCCGTTTTCGCCGCTGGATACGGCGATGTTGCCGCCCAGGCCGAATAATACGTGAAGACCATCGGCGACTTTTTCGGTTTTGATCTCGGCGGTGTCGAAATCCCAGCCGAACATCTGGACGAACTGGTCGAGCGTCAGCACATTCTCGTGGGCGGTTACCGGTGTTGCGAGGCAAAGCGCCAGTGCTGCGGCGCCGATCGCGTTCTTCATGGTTTCCTCCTGGGTGTTTTTTGAACGGCACAACGTCGCCTGCGGCGTCGTCGTGCGCGTCTTTTTGTTTCCGCTCTAATTGATGTGCCGCGCTATCGGCGGTTCGACCGGTACCATTGACGGATCACGGGGTCAGAGGCATCGAATTGCGGGCCGGGATAGGTGGCGGGCAAACGCCATTCCTCCGCCAACTGTTCCGCACGGTCGATGAGTGCGGTTTCGTCTTTCAGTTGTTCGCGAATGTTCTGGGCATGCCAAATGCCGGCCGGATTTTTGAAGCGCGCGGCCAGTAAGTAATACTTCATGGCTTGAAGATTGGTCCGCCGGATAAACACCGTGTTTTCGGACCCGCTGTTGGAATCTGCGATGCTGCGTCCCGAGCCGCCGAGCTGACTGCGGAAGAGCCGCCAGGCGCCGCCCGATTGAAATCCGCGGCGAATGGTGTTGACCACGGCACTTGAGGCGGCGAGACTTTCCTTGTCGAGCTGCGTACGCACCGGCGTGGTGATCTCGTTTTCGCCACCGCGCTGTTCGTCGTAAATCTCGCCCAGTTGCACCATCCCCATGGCGCCGCGCGTACTGAGAATGTAGTTCAGCCGTTCTTCGGCCAAGGTCCATTCTTCAGTGGTGATGATTTTCTGTAATTCCAAAAGCTCCGCCCGGGCGTCGGCCTTGTACTGAAAGGTCTCATAGGCGGTCAGGAGAGATATTCCGTGCCGGGATGGATTGATCAGCGCCAGATAGTACCAGACATAGGCTTCCACTTCGTCTTTAGCGAAGGCTTTGCCGCCGAGATATTGGTTGCCCAATTCGACTTGGCAAAAGATGTCGTTTTCGCGCCAAGCGCAGACACGCCATAGCTCTTCGGCACGGCGCATGAAGCCGCCGTCGAATTCAGACCGCCCAGCGGAATAATCGGCTTTGGCCGTCTGGGGGCCCAAAGTTGAAAGTGGTACGGCAAGCAAGGCGATGGCTAGTGCCCACGCCAATAGCCTGATTGGTTTGACAGAATCCATAAGCCCCCCCGTGATAACGCCGCACGTCCGGCTAACCAATGGTTAACCATATCACGAAAATGGGGGGCGCGCGCTAGAGGCTCAAAGTGCGCCTATATGTCGGGCCTGTTTGCTACTTGGCGAACGCGGGCGCGCTGCCGACGGCCGCCAATCCGCTGGCGAGTTGAGCCGTTTCAAGCGGCTTGTTGGAAGCGACATATTCGTTGAGCGGATCCGATGATTGGCGGCAGGTGCCGTCAAAAAACGCACCGGGCTCGATTACCAGCGCTTCTTGCGTAATATTTCCTTCCACATGGGCCGTATGGCGAATGCGAACATCGCGCGCCTTGATGTTGCCGATCAACCGGCCGTGAATCACGATGGATTCTGCTTCCACATCGCCTTCTAGAAGGGCTTCGCGTCCGACCGTGACCGATCCGGCCTTGAGGTTGCCCGTCATATGGCCATCGATCTGAATATCGCCGGTTGTGGTCATGTCGCCTTCGATGACCACATCTTTCGACAACAAGGCTGGCGTGCCGCCCTTCGATTTGGGTGACGGCAGATCTACCGCCGGCGCTTTGGCCGATCTGATGGACTTTTCAGTCGTTGACTCTTCCGCAGGCCGATTTTTTGCAAACATAACTCACCTTCACCGCACGCTGGATGCATTTCCGCAACGGCCACGGAAGCATCGATTAACGATTCCGCCGCCCAATAAGGGTTCACTTAACGTCTGTTGTAGGTGAAGAAGTTAAACGGAGGGTAACGGAAGCCCTCCGTTGCAAAAAGAATTGTGGGACCAGTTTTCTTAAAACTCGATCAATCTTTTGGCACTGTGCGCGCCTCTTCCTGCACAAGCAGGGTGGGCGCGTTGGATTCTTCATGGAAGTGCCGAATGGCGTCGTCGGCCAGGAACGCCTCCAGGGCGGGCGCCACCAGCAGAGCCGCTTGTGCCTGACGTACCGCGGCAGCCAATTGCGCCGGTGTAGTGCCGGGAATACCCAAAAGGCGCGGGCGGACGGTTTGATGCACGCGATTGACGATGGCGGTATTGAGGTCGACCGTCGGACGTTCGGTGAGGACAAGAAGCGGGCGGCCGAAGCGCCGCGCAATGGAAGCGGCGGTGGACAGGGCGCGCTGCTGGATATCTCCGCTATGAATGTACAGTGCGATCGGCAGATGCGCCTCTTGGGTGACCTTGCGCCGTGTGCGCAACGGCACGCTCATCCATTCTTCCGCGTAAAGGCGCATATCGGTCGACCTGGTCACCGTGCGGCGCGAGGCGGCAATCGCCACAAAGTCCGCCGCTTCCGCGGAGCGGCGCGCTTCCGCGCAAATCGTTCCTTGGGCAATGTGAAATGACCAGCGCGCGCCCGCACCTTCTGCCGCGGACAGCAGGGCTGCCCTGGTGGCTTCCGCCCGGAGTTTCAGCTGCTGTGAAATGTCCCGCTGCCGGGACGTGGCTTCGCGGCTGACGCGGCACACTTCCTTGAAGACCGGCAGGGCCGCCAGGTTGAGAAGGTTTTGGTCCTCCACGAAGGTGCCTTCAATGTCGGCGGGCTCTTCGGCGGCGAGGGCTTTGAGGACCATGGGCAGCAGGCTGCCCATGCCTTCCATGCCGACCGCCAATGCGATGCGCCGCCGCCGCGCCGCCGATTGGGTGGCTGAAGCCGTGTTCATGCCGAAGCTCCTTCCTGCCCGCCGGTGCCAAAGGCGCGCCGTTTGTCCGCCAAATCGCGTAACCGAGCCTGAACGCGGGCGTTCACGCCGCCGTCCGGGAACGTCCCATCTTCGTTCTTCTCACCGGCGGCAACACCGGTCAGCAGCTCGATTCCCTGATCGATGGTTTCGACCGAATAAACCGCAAACTGCTCCGCATTCACGGCCTTGATCACATCCTCGCGCAGCATCAAATGCTTCACATTGGAGACCGGGATCAACACACCTTGGTTGCCGGTCAGGCCGCGTGCGTTACAAATATCGAAAAAGCCTTCGATCTTTTCGTTCACGCCGCCAATGGCCTGCACTTGGCCGTATTGGTTCACCGACCCGGTGACAGCCATACCCTGAGAGATGGGGAGGCCGGACAGGGCCGACAAGAGGGCATAAAGCTCCGTGGACGAGGCGCTGTCGCCGTCCACACCGCCATAGGATTGCTCGAACACGATGCTGGCCGACAGGGACAGCGGCTCGTCGGCCAGATAATGGGAGGCGATATAGCTCGTCAGGATCATGACGCCCTTGGAATGCAGAGGACCGCCCAGCTCCACCTCGCGCTCCACATCAAGCACCTTGCCCGCGCCGATACGCAGCCGTGCCGTGATGCGGCTGGGCTTGCCGAACGACGTTTCGCCGATCTGGCTGACGGCCAATCCGTTGATCTGTCCCACCTTGCCGCCGGTAGTGTCGATCAAAATGGTCTCGCGCAGAATTTCTTCTTGGATGCGTTCGCTGTAGCGGCTAACGCGGCGCTTGCGGGCGTCGATGGCCTTTTGAATGTCATCGTCGCGCACGGTGTCGTGGCCGTTCTGGCCCGCCCAGTAATTGGCTTCGCGCACGATGTCGGCAAGCGGCGCGATGCGCGTGGACATGCGTTCCGAGTCGCCTGCATGGCGCGCGCTTTCGTCGGTCAGGCGTGCGACCGCACTGCGATGCAAGGGCATGAGCTTCTCATTGTCCACCATGGCGCTCAGCAACTCGGCGAATTTAAGATGCGCTTCAGGTGTGCGATGCAGGCGGTCATCGAATTCCGCCGCCACCTTGAACAAGTCGGGAAAATCCGGGTCCCGCGATTGCAGCAGATAATGCAGCATGGCGTCACCGATCAGGATGACTTTCACATCCAACGGGATGGGTTCGGGCTCCAGTGAGATCGTTCCTAAAAAGCCTTGCGCCTGGGTGGGCGTTTCGATGCGGATTTCCCGCGCCCGTAAGGCCTGCTTCAACGCGTCCCAAGCGAAGGGCTGGGTCAACAGCTTCACGGCATCGATTACCAGATAGCCGCCATTGGCATCGTGCAAGGCACCGCCTTTGATCAGGCTGAAATCCGTCACCAGCGCCCCCATCTGTGCCATATGCTCCGTACGCCCCATTAGGAACGGGTAGGTGGGGTGATCGTGAAACACGATGGGTGCGCCTTGCGTGTCGCGGTTATCGACGATCACATTGACACCATAGCGGCGCAGGGCGGCGGCTTCTTCGGGTTTGCGGAACACGGCCGCCATGGCATTTTGATCGGGCGCTTCTTGCGGTCCCGTCGGCATCGGAATGAACAGATCGACGTTTTCAAGAATGTCCGCCCGGAGAGATTTGAGGTGCTCGATCACGGGAGCGAGGTCCTTATAGGCGTCCATCACGTCCTCGATCAGACTGCCGACGGCAAATTCCGTAATGTCCCGGTCCAAATCGCGGATGCGGTCGCGCAATTCGCGCACCTTTTTGGGGGCCGACCGCATGGCGGCCTGAAGCTGATTGGTCAGCACTTCCACATGTTCTTGGATTTGCTTTTTTTCGTCCTCCGGCAGTTTTTGAAACTCTTCCGGGTTGATCACTTGGCCGTTCCGCACCGGGGCAAAGGCAATACCTGTCGGTGTTTGGATCAGATTCATGCCGCGGGTTTCGGCTTCCTTCTGCAGGGTTTCCAGCAGCGCCCCCTGATCTTCCTTGAAGCTCTCTTCGATCGCTTGGCGGCGGATACGGTAATCGTCGCTTTCGAACGCGGCGGGAATGGCCGCGCGGGCATCGGTGATCAGCCGTTCCATGTCGGCACGGAACCGGCAGCCCATGCCGGTGGGCAACTGGAGCGCCCGGGGCTTCAACGGATCGTCGAAATTGTTCACATAACACCAGTCCGGCGCCGTCGGCAGGCCGGGGGCCTTGGCGTCTAAAAACCGGCGCACGAAACGGTGGCGGCCGGTGCCCGGAGGTCCCATGACGAACAGATTGTAGCCGTCCAAAGCCATGTCGAGGCCGAATGTCATGGCTTCGCTGGCCCGCTCTTGGCCGAGGATCGCGCTGCTGCCTTTGAGGTCGCGGGTGGTTTCGAAGGGAAACGCATCCGGATCGCAGCGCGTGTAAAGCTTGTCCGGCGAAAGGGCGGGAATAGGGGCCATCGATACTGAACTCCAGGTAAATTGGGCAATTTGTCCCGCAAAGCCTACTGCCCGGACGGGACCAATGCAAAGCCCTAGGACAGGGCGCTCTTGTCAAACCGGTTTCTTTGAGTAGGGTCCAGCCCGCGTGATTTGATCAAGGACGTTGTATGGAACTCACCCAAGCATTGCGCCGCGCCGCGCTGCTGAAAGGCCCGCAGTTAGCCCTGGAATTTGACGGCGAGCAGTTCACCTGGTCGGCGTTCGCAGATCGGGTGGCGCGCTTGGCCGCTGCCTATCGTTCCCTGGGTATGGGGCCGGGCGACCGGGTGGCGGTGCTGGCCGTCAACAGCGGACGATATGTGGAGCAGTTCTTCGCGCCGCTCTGGGGCGGCGGCATGATGGTGCCGATCAATACGCGATGGTCCGTACCTGAAATGATTTACGCGCTGGAAGACAGCACTCCGGTCCTGCTGGTTGTCGACGCTCAGCACAGCCACTTGGTGTCGGACTTACTGAAAGGGGCCCCGTCGATCCGCCATGTGATTTTGGCGGAACCGCAAGGCGAGGGTGAGTTGCTGGACTATGAAGCCCTCATCGCCGAGGCGGCGCCCGCGCCCGATGCGGGCCGCGGCGGCGACAATGTGGCGGCCATCTTCTACACCGGGGGTACGACCGGCCGTTCCAAAGGGGTGATGCTCACCCATGACAATCTGTTCTTCAATGCGCTGGCCGGCCTGTCGAATCTTTTCTTTCATCCGAATACGGTGCATATCCATACCGGGCCCTTGTTCCATATGGCGGCCGGTGCGCGCATCTACACAACAACGGTGGCAATGGGCCGGCATGTGGTGGTGCCGGGTTTCGATCCGCTGACCGTGTTGAAAACCATTCAAGAGAAACACGTCACTCACATGGTGTTGGCACCGACCATGTTGAACATGCTGGTCAACCATCCCGACTTTCAAGACTACGATCTTTCCAGCTTGGAACTTCTGTCCTATGGCGCGTCGCCCATGGCCGAGGCGCTGATCCGTAAGATCATCGAATTGGTGCCCCAAGCAAAGATCGTCCAATCCTATGGCATGACCGAGCTGTCGCCGGTGGCCACCAGCCTGTCGCCGGAATGTCACTGGCCGGATCATCCACTCTTTTCGAAGGTGACGTCGGCGGGGCAGCCCATATTCTTTTGCGATGTGCGCATTGTCGACGAAGGCGATCAGGACGTGCCGCGCGGCGAGATCGGCGAAATTGTGGTGCGCGGTCCCAACGTCATGAAAGGCTATTGGAACAAGCCGGAGTTGACGGCCGAAGCGCTGCGCGGCGGCTATATGCATACGGGCGATGCCGGCTATATGGACGAGGACGGGTTCGTCTTTTTGGTGGACCGGGTGAAAGACATGATCATCTCCGGCGGTGAAAACGTTTTTTCGGCCGAAGTGGAAGATGTGCTCATGAAGCATCCGGCGGTATTGGAATGCGCTGTCATCGGCATTCCCGACGAAAAATGGGGCGAAAAAGTGCATGCCATCGTTCGGTTTAAGGCCGGCGAGGCAGCCGGAAGTGACGACTTAACCGCGCATTGCCGCTCACTGTTGGGGGGCTACAAGATCCCCCGCAGCTTCGATTTTTGGACCGATCCCTTGCCTCAGAGCGGTGCCGGTAAGATCCTCAAATCCGAATTGCGCAAGCCCTTTTGGGACCGCAAGGACCGCGGCATTTCTTAGCCGCATTCGCAGCCTCTTTCTCAACCAAGGCTTGATCTGACGCCCCTTTTAAGTTGTGATGGTCCCCGCACAGTGTGGGGCGTGCAGGGGATTATGGTAAAAAGCGTAAGCAGAGCGCGGGCAGACGGCAGACCGTGGAGTGTCTCGGCTCTTTTGAGTCTGGTTGTGATGGGCGCCTGGCTCGGTTGGGTAGGGTCGGCATCGGCGCAAACCACGGGCCAATCGACACCCACATTTGTCAGAGACGATGCCTGCGACGGCTCTCCGGTGCCATTGGTGTGCGGCACGGTCGCGGTGCCGGAAAATCAGCTCACCGATAGCGGCCCGCTCGTTAAGCTCGACGTGTATATCATCCAAGCGACCGGCAAGCAGAAACAGCCCGACCCCATTGTGTATCTGGACGGTGGGCCCGGCGCTCGGGCGTCGAGCAGTTTTTCGTCTCTGCTGGATATGGAGAAGCTGCTCGAAAAGCGCGACATCGTTATCGTCAATCAGCGGGGAACCAGCGTCGACCGCTGGCTATGTCCGCGCTATGAACTGGACGAAGCCTTTATCATTGCGGCGGACATCGATATCGAAACCGCCAAACAGCGTACTGCCGGCGCGATCAAGGATTGTTTCCGCGAATTGCGCGAACAAGGGCGGGAGCCGGCGAACTTCACCAACCACGCCAATGCGCAAGACTTTAAAGACGTGCGGCAGGCCCTGGGGCTTCAAAAATGGAATCTGTGGGGTGCCTCTTACGGAACGGCGCTGGCCCAAGAAATTATGAAAATCGATCCGGACGGTGTGCGGTCGGTTGTGTTGGATGGTGTCGTGCCGCTGGATACGGGCTGGGTGCGCGGCGGCGACGACCATTACCGGGCGGCGCTTGAAGCGCTGAACCAGGACTGCCAGGCGGTTCCGGCCTGCGCCCGTCGGTTCGGCGATTTACACGAGCTGCGCAAAAAAGCGGTGGCCAGCCTTCTGGAAGCTCCGTTGTTCTTCGACGAGGGCATCGGAAATTTCAGTTTTCAAGATGAAGGCCTCTACGAAACCCATGCGGCGGGCGAAGACCGGGACCTGTTCATCAACGGGCATGATTTTTCCACCACCATCTTCACCATGCTCTATTCCGACTATTACTTCCCGATTATTCCGCTGGTGATGGACCGCGCATTGGCCCGAGATTATGTCTTCTTCGAGCGGGTGGTCGAGAATCTGGTGGGCGGCAAAAGCGACTCGGATTACGGCGTTCACTTCGCGATCGGTTGCCGTTTTCCCATGCCCACGGAAGCCGAATTACAAGACTCGTTCGAACGTAACCGCGATTGGTTGGTCGGCATTCCGGAAGAAAGATACCTGCCGGATATCTGCGCCGAACTCGATCTGCCGCCCGTTCCCCCCGTCGATTGGGAATTGCCTACGGCGGATATTCCCGTACTGATTATTTCCGGCGAACGCGACCCCATCACCCCGGCGTCGTTCGGCGATCATTTGGCGAAGAGCCTTCCGAACGTTCAAGTAACCACCTTTGCGGATCAGGGGCATGGGCCAAGCTACAGCTTTTGCGGCACCACACTCCTGACCGATTTCTTCGATCGTCCGTTGAAGACGAAGGTGCGCAATTGTGACCGCACGGAAGCGCAGGTGCGCTTCATCGGCCATGTGGTCGGTACCGAAAACGCGATCGGATTCGCCGAAACGCCGCAAAAGGGGCTATGGAACTTCGCAAAGCTCTATACGTCGCTTGTCTTTGCCGCAATTTTGGCGGCAATCGGCATCTTTTGCTTGGTTTGGGAAACGGCCGCCCGCGGGATCATCGGGTCACTGCGCGAAGGGGTTTTGGTGGCGCATGTCACATTGATCGCGTCGGCGGCCATCGCCATCTTGGCCGGCGTCTGGTTCCTGGCCAGCGCCGTATCCACTCTGGAACATCATGAGGTGGCCAAGGGCTTGAAAGCCGGCTTGGTGCCCCTGTGGGGCGCTTGGCCCGTATGGTCGGTGCCTGTCGTGCTGGGCGGGCTGGCGATCGGTTTCTTCGAAACCGTGCGGGGGGCGCGCGGGGGCCACATCAGCCCAAGCCATACCGGATTGCTGGTGACCATGATGGCGTCCACCGGTTGGTTGTGCGCGTTTCTATTGTTCTTCGGTATCCATCCTCAATGGGGGTGGGAGAGCTGGCGTTGGACTGCGACGGCGCTGCAGCTGGAATATTTCTTCTATTGAGCCGACGGCGCACGCACGCCTATTGAGCGGGAAGCGGCCTCGCGCTATGCACAACCGATTGCTGCCGAAAGAAGGCTCCGATGACCCAAGACGTCTCCGCCCATATGCAGGCACGCTTCACGCCGGAAAAGATCGCGGCCATGCGCGCCCGCGTCGGTGTGCCGGCCAAACAACATATTCCGCCCTTCAACTCTCAACCGCACATCGATACGATCCGCCATTTTGCCAAGAGCTATGGCGACGATAATCCCCTATTCACGGATCCCGCCTATGGCGCGGGGTCGCCTTGGGGGCAGGTGCTGGCGCCGCTCCATTACCTCAACACGTTGGGGGAGCGGGACCTGTCGCTTCCTCCGTGGACGGAGGAGCAGAAAGCCGCCATGACCGGGGGCGATCCGTTTCGCGGTATCAATCCGCTCTATTCCGGCACCAGTTGGGAATGGTGGCGGCCGATTCCGCTGGGGCGCCGGATTTTCCTGCGGCGGGCGCTGACCGGCGTGATCGAAAAGGAAAGCAAGCTGTCCCAACGGTCTGTGCAACTGCCGGACGGCACAGCCTATGCCGATGAAACCGGGCAGCTCCTCGCATGGCGCGAGATCCTGATGATCCACAACGAAAAGGGGGCCGTGGCCAAGGCCCATAAGAAACAGGTGGTGGACGAGGCACGGTATAGCGACGACGAGCTTGCGGAGATCGACGATGCCTATGCGAACGAATTTCGCCGGGGCGCCGACCCGCTCTATTGGGAAGATGTGACGGAAGGGCCTATCCCGCACCGCATGGTGAAGGGGCCGTTTACCGTGACCGACATTATCTTCTGGCATGTGGGGGGCAATGAAACCCTGTTCAACTTGTCGCCCTTGCGGCTTGGGTGGCAGAACCGCCAGAAGATCCCTAAGCTTTATGTGCCCAATCGGACCGGCGCTTGGGAGGCCAACCAGCGCATTCACTGGGATACGGAATTTGCGCAAGCCATGGGCAATCCGTATGCCTATGATTACGGGGCCATGCGCGAAGCCTGGCTGGCCCATTTCGTGTACAATTGGATGGGCGATCACGGATGGCTGTGGCGCTTTCATTCGAGCTTGCGCAAATTCAACTATCTCGGTGACACCACCTGGATCACCGGTAGCGTGATAGGCAAGCACGAGCTCGACGGCCCGTGTTTTGCCGTGGACTTGGCGCTGTCCGGCACCAGCCAGCGCGGCGAGGAAACCACCATCGGCACGGCGACGGTTCTGTTGCCGTCCCGCCGCCAAGAAAAAGTCTTGCTTCCCGAACCGCCCGCCGGTGCCCGGGATCTGGAGAGTCTGTTCCTCTCAAAAATCGTCCAAGGATAAGGCCGCCCACCGAGAGCACTTCTGCATCACATTGAATCGCAGAAATGCTCCCGGCCTTTGTTTTTTCGCGTTTCCGCCGAAAGACTTTTAGGGGTGAACCAGTCTCCACCCATCGATCAAGTCCGAGGGCATGCTTAACCTGATCGCGCTCTAGCAGGCTGCTGAAAAAGTCATGGTCTTAGGAGCCCATGGTTCGAGACGGCGCTATCGCGCCTCCTCACCATGAGGTTTTTGTTTGTTTTCCTCATCCTGAGGAGGGCCGATAGGCCCGTCTCGAAGGACGAATATGACTTTTTCAGCAGCCTGCTAGGGCATGATCATTTTTCACAGAAACATGATCATGCCCCAAAACGCTATGAGGATTCGCAGTTGGTCGCGCCTGCCTGCGCGAAGCCTAAGCTTCGTCCTGCGGGCCATAGCCCTTCGGGCGATGGGTCGTTCGGCGAAGGCAGGCGATCGGACGGTTAACCGGAGTCCATCCCGGATCAGATCCGGGACAGGCTTAACCTGATCGCGCCCTAGAGCGTTTCATGTTTTGACGGAAGCATATCCGGCATTTTGGAAGTAGTTTGCGCATTCGTTGGGTGTGATTGTGTTTATGAGTTTCCCGATGTGTC
>JANQMY010000235.1 GCA_028279895.1 Alphaproteobacteria bacterium | reverse complement strand
TGGAACATCTACCGGTCGGTGAAACCTTCAACTGGGTGGACAAGGTGTCGGTCGAGCTAACGGCGCGCATGCTGGCCACTTTGTTCGATTTTCCGTATGAGGATCGCCGCAAGCTTATCCACTGGTCGGACCTTACCACCGCCACCGAAGCAACCACCGGCCAAGAAGTGGATATGGATTACCGCCGCAGCGAGCTGATGCAGTGTGCGGCCGAATTCTATCAGCTCTGGAACGAGCGGGCGGCGGCCGACCCCAAGTTCGATCTGATCTCCATGCTCGCCCATGGCGAAAGCACGAAGAACATGAACGAGAACCCGGCGCTCTTCATCGGCAATATTTTGCTGCTGATCGTGGGCGGCAACGATACCACGCGCAACAGCATTTCCGGCGGCGTGGTGGCCCTTAATCAGTTCCCGGAAGAATATGACAAGCTGCGCAAGGACGTAAGCCTCATCCCGAACATGGTGGCGGAGATGATCCGCTGGCAGACGCCCGTCATCCACATGCGCCGCACGGCGCTCAATGATGTGGAGCTGGGCGGCAAGACCATCCGCGAGGGCGAAAAGATCATCATGTGGTATCTTTCCGGCAACCGCGACGAAACCGTCTTCCCGGACGCCGACCGGCTGATCATCGACCGGCCCAATGCCCGCCATCACGTGGCTTTCGGCTTCGGTGTGCATCGTTGCATGGGCAACCGGCTGGCGGAAATGCAGCTGCGTGTTTTGTGGGAAGAAATCATGAAGCGCTTCCGCCACATCGAAGTGGTGGGCGAGGTGGAGCGCCTGCCCAACAACTTCATCCGCGGCATCGCCAACGTGCCCGTGCAGGTGCACCCGCTTTAACGGGCGCCGGACAAACACGTCCGGGTATTCATCATCCGTGTGCAGATCTTCGGCGAAGCGACGGTGCCGCGGCGCACAGCGCATCCAATGCGAGATGGCCTAAAGAGCCTTAAGTGCCAAGGATGGGTCACCCGAACAGAATGGCACTTGACCCATTTGACACTTGTCAGAACGTCGCCGTTTTCGTATGTAACAATATAACATAACATTCGGCGCGTTATCGGGCATTTTCCTGTCAATTCAAGACATGGAAGGACGTATCGCTAAGGCGAGGCGGCTGCACGTCAACTGTTACCGATAACCGCACTGTTTTGGAACCAACGTATATTGAGTGACGAAAGTGAACGAGACGATCGCTGAAATCCACGAAGCAGACATGCAAAAGGCTCGGAAAATTCTCCGCGAGGCGATTACAGAAGCAGGCGAAGCGTGGCTATCATCTGCAGTCATCAGCGATGCATTGATGCTGGAGTTCATCGAGTTTGCGGGACGTTCTTCCAGCCCGGCCCAGATTGCGGCCCATCTCACACGGGTTGCAACTCAACTCCAACGCGCCCAATCGCGCGCTCACTAGTTTAAACAGGTTTGATTGCAAAATGGCGACACTTACTTACCTGACCACAACCCATTTCGACTTCGGCGCGATCGGTCAGCTTCCAGCGGAACTTCAAAAAGCGGGCATCTCAAAACCCTTTATTGCGACGGACCAAGGTGTGCGTGCGGCAGGTCTCGTTGATGCAGTGACAAACACGTTCGGCACCGGCATGGAGTTGTCTCTGTTCGACGGCACACCGGGAAACCCCACCGAAGAAGCCGTTATGAAGGCATTCGATCAGTATACGGCAGATGGATGCGACGGCGTCATTGCGTTAGGGGGTGGCTCGTCGATGGATCTCGGCAAGGCCGTTGCGCTTCTTGCGGGCAGCGGCGGCCCCCTCGCTCAATACGATCCATTGGTTGGGGGCGGTAAGCTGATCAAGGCGGTCGCGCCTGTGATTGCTGTCCCGACGACAGCCGGCACCGGCAGCGAGGTCTCCGTTGGGTTTGTCATCATTCTCGATGATGGCCGCAAGATGACATTTGCAAGCCCTTTGTTTATTCCAAAAGCCGCGATTTGCGATCCCGAACTCACCATGGGATTGCCGGCCGGCATGACGGCCGCGACCGGCATGGACGCGGTCACGCACTGCATCGAGGCGTTTCTTGCTCCGACGATTAATCCGCCGGCGGATGGTGTAGCGCTCGACGGTCTTTGGCGCGGATGGCGATACCTCCCAACGGCGGTAAGGGATGGTCAGAACCGGGAGGCACGTTGGCAAATGATGATGTGCTCAACCGAAGGCGCCCTCTCCTTCATCAAGGGGCTGGGTGCCGTGCACGCCATGAGCCACGCGGCGGGCCGCATTAAGCGCCTCAATCTTCATCACGGCACACTCAACGCCGTTTTCCTGCCGGCGGTGTTGCGGTTCAATGAACCGGAAAGTGGCGACAAATATCCGCGTCTCCGTCAGGCAATGGGGTTGAAGCCGGACGCCGATATCGCCGATGCCATATCGGAAATGAACGCAACCATCGGACTTCCGCGCGGTTTGCGAGCCATGGGCATTGAAGATGCTGATATTCCCGAGCTCGTCACATACGCAAAGCAAGACCTGTCCGCCCTGTCGAACCCGCGGCGTGCGTCGGACGACGACTTTGAGGCCATGATCAATCAGTCTCTCTGATCCGCCGCTCTAGCAGTCTGCTGAAAAAGTTATGGTCTTAGGAACCCATGGTTCGAGACGGCGCTATCGCGCCTCCTCACCATGAGGTTTTTTGTTTGTTTTCCTCATCCTGAGGAGGGCCGACAGGCCCGTCTCGAAGGACGAAAATGACTTTTTCAGCAGCCTGATAGAAGACGAATTGCCAGATGATCCGGTATTGAAGGCGGCTGAGTCGAAGATGCATTGTCCGTGACCCGCGATCATGTCCCCAATGGCGGATCGCCGATGTAACTAAACGACATCTAGGCCACTTTTTGGACCGATAGGCGAACTCGATCGCGATGTCTTTCACGCTTGGGGCGGGACCTTAATCCGGTGCATAGCTGACCCAGCCGCGCCAGGTAAAGGCGTGGTAGAACTCGGTGATGTTTCGAAAGCCGGATTGGCGCAAGAGTCCCTCATCGGTGACCGGGTCAAACATGGTGGCCATCGACTCGACCGCAGCGCGGGCCTGTTCGGCTTGTTGCGGATCGGCCATCGAGGCAACCGCGAATGCGGCGTACCGGGACAGCCAAATGGGCCGCGTTTTCTTGTCTTGCGGAAAACTGCAATGTGCGGCCACAAACGGCGCGCCGGGCTTTAGGCGTTTGCGAATTTCGGTGAGGGTCTTTTTCCGTTCTGCTTCGTCTAGAAAATGGAGCGTCAAAAGGCTTGTTGCGGCGTCGAAGGGGCCTTCCGGCGCATCATCAATATAGCCGCAGTGGAACGCGACGCGCTCCGCAAGGGGGCCAAGGCGGCGCTCGGCCTCGCGGAGCATTGCCTTCGCAGGATCAACGCCTACAAATGTCCAGTTTGGGTGGGTTTTTGCCAACGCCTCTAACTCCAGCCCGCCCCCGGCGCCAAGAACAAGCACATGTGCGTTCTCCGGGGCGTTTTCTGACAGCAAGACGCTTGTCATTTTATGCAGATCCCAAAAGCCAGGCATAAAGCGCGGCGGACCCTCCGCATACCGAGCAACTTGCTCCGGATCTTCAAACATTTCTGAAAAGGGATTATGTTTATGCTGGTTCATGGTTTCGTTTCATTTGCTTGAATCGTTGCCTAAAGCGCTTATGGAAGTCTTGACTAAGGTCGGCCAGTGAGATTTCTGCAAAGCGGGAAAGAAGGGCCGCTTCGGCGTCTTGCAGCGCGCTGCCCAGCGACTCATTGACGGCTTGTTCCACCAGGCAACCAGGTGCCTCCGTGCGGGATCCGATCGCAAGCAGGGGTGGGCTGCCGACCGCTTCATACACATCGCGCAAGGTAACTTTTTCAAGGTTGCAGGTAAGCGTCCAGCCACCCCCATGGCCCTTTTCCGAGTGAACATAGCCCCGTTCGCGCAAGCCCGCTAAGACGCGGCGGACCACCACCGGATTGGTGCGGATCATCTCGGCCAATCCTTCCGATGTCGTCGGGCCATCCCATTCCGCCATGTGCAGGAGGATGTGCAGGACGTTGGAGAGCTTGCTATCACGCTTCATGTAACTTACTATATTACATGAAGCGTGATCGGTTCAAGGTAGGCGCTATGTGGAGCGTTCTATTGGTAAGACGGAGCGGTTTAGCTGGAGTGTTGGGGGTCGAATGCCAGTCTTGGGACAAGTTCGGCCTGTCACTGTCATCCAATTTCTCGACACGTGTTGCTGCGCGCGACCCGAACCGGGTGCTTGGCGGAGTTGATTTCATGATCCTAGTATGGCCAACACCGAAATTGATGGAGTGCCGCTCATGACCCGC
Source organism: Alphaproteobacteria bacterium (assembly GCA_028279895.1). Taxonomy (GTDB): domain Bacteria; phylum Pseudomonadota; class Alphaproteobacteria; order JANQMY01; family JANQMY01; genus JANQMY01. The sequence goes on along the minus strand of JANQMY010000235.1, from coordinate 27,830 downwards.
ATTCCCGTCACCATCCTGACAGGGTTTCTCGGGGCCGGAAAAACCACATTGCTGAACAGGCTGCTTGCGGAGCCAGGTTTTGAAGAGACCGCGGTCGTCGTCAACGAGTTCGGCGAAGCGGGCGTTGACGGCGCGTTGATAGAACGTAAGGGCGATCAAGCGTTTGCGATGTCGACCGGGTGCCTGTGTTGCACAGTGTCCGGTGATGTACGACAGACACTACTCCGCCTTCTGTACGATGCCGATCAAGGGCGCGGCCCGTCATTTCGCCGCTTGGTGATCGAAACGACAGGGCTTGCGGACCCTATGCCTGTTCTCCAGACGTTTATGGAGGATGACGACATGCTCCGGCGTTTTACGCTCAATGGCGTGGCGACCCTTGTCGATGCTGTGTATGGCGCCGACGTGATCGCCCGGTTTGAAGAGGCGCGCCGTCAGATTGCTGTCGCTGATGTGTTGCTGGTGACGAAAGGCGATCTGTTGCAGGACCCCGTGTCCAAAAGAGAATTCGCCGACTTGAAACGCACTCTTGCCACGATGAATCCCAATGCGACCCTTAGCGATGCCCGCGAGGCGACCGCACAAACCATGTTCTCTCTTGCGGCCTTCGATCCGTCAGGCAAGCCGCCGGACGTTCGCGCCTGGCTACAATTTGCCGAACCCAACACAGATCAACATGGGCAGAACCGCTCACACCACCATGACGGCCACGGTCATGTGCACGACGTCAATCGCCATGGCGATGCGGCGACAGCCTTCTGTTTTTCGGCGGCCGGTCCGCTCGACCCGCGCGCCGTAGAGACGGCGATCGCAGCGCTCCAAACCTATTTCGGAACGAATCTGCTCAGGATGAAGGGGCTTGTAGACCTCGACGGCCACCCCGGCTGCCCGCTGGTGCTGCATGTTGTCGGCCATATCGTGAGCCCACTGAACTTGCTCGATAGGTGGCCGGACGGTATCGATGAAACACGGATCGTTTTGATCATGAGTGGGCCCGACCGCAATAAGGCCCCCGATCTGCTCATGAGCTTTTTGCCGGACTTGGAGAGGTTTCGGTCCTGAAACCGTCATGCCATTAGCTGACATGGTGCACAATAGCTGGAAAATTCTACGACCTGTCGATGAACACTCAGCGATGGAACTTTTACGTGGTGGTGCGCGAACATGCTCAGATCCCGGAGGATCGGGTGATCATGATTTGCGTGGCCACGGGCTTTCCCGATGACAGCTTCCCCGCCAATGCGGGGGTGTTCCACCGAAAGGCTGTGGACGACGCGGCAACGTTTTTGGGATTCGAGGATTAGCCTGTGCCGTCAGTGCTTTTCGGCCCAAAAGAGACGTTGGCTGGATGGAAGTTCAATGGCTCTTTAATGGGAGAGCAACGGACTTTCCGATTCCGGTTTGCCAATAATCGTTCCTGTAATTTCTGGAAAGGCTGATAAGGTAATTGCAAACAGCCATGGTCAAGTGCCGCATTCAACAGGCGCGATCGGCCACAGTGGAGGAGACCCCCTAGATGACCAACTTTACCCTTGAACCCATGGGCACAACCACCGTCGGCGCGGGCAGTGTCGCCGAGGCCGCTCAGCACGTGCGCGCGCACGGCAACCGCGCGTTCGTCGTAAGCGATCCGGGCGTGCGCTCAGCGGGCGTCCTCAACAGCGTGACCGATGCGCTTACCAGCGATGGCATCGAGTTTACGACATTTGTCGATGTCGACCCGAATCCAACAGATGCGAATGTTTCCGCCGGTGTGGGCGCGCTGCGGCAGTTCGGCATTGAGGGGACTGTGATGGTGCTCGTCGGCGGCGGATCGGTGATGGACTGCGGCAAGTACATCGCCATGGCCGCGCCTTCCGGGGTTGATGATCTATCGCTGGCGTTCTCGCCGGACCTCGACGATGCAGACAAGATCGACTTCAACACCATTGCGCCAGCGGCGCAGGTGAGCGCGCCCTGCGTGCCGACAATTGCGGTGCCCACGACCGCCGGCACGGCGTCCGAGACCAATGGCGGTGGGCTGATCACCCAAAGCGCGGACCACCGTAAGCTAACCTTCGGCAACCCGGAGGTTAAGCCTCGCGCCGTGGTCCTGGACCCGATGCTGACTGTGGGTCTGCCGTCAGGCGCGACGGCCGCCTGCGGGATGGATGTGTTGACCCACGCCATCGAGTGCTACACCTCCACGCAATCTAATCCCTATGCCGACGGCCTCGCACTCCAAGCCATCCGTCTCACCGGCCAGTGGTTGCCCCAGGCGGTGGCCGAGGGCAGCAACGTCGAGGCCCGAACGTCGATGCTGATTGCGTCCCACCTCGCGGGACGTGCGTTTTCGTCGGGGCCGCTGCTGGGGCTTGTCCATGCCACGGGTCACCCTGTCTCCGGTACGTACGGCGTGGCCCATGGGCAGACGCTTGCGACCATGCTCCCCCACGTGATGCGGTTTAATCAGGAAACCGTTGCAGGTCGGTATGCTGACGTTGGACTTGCCCTCGGTGTGGCCCACGATGCGAGTGCGGCGATCGAAGCTGTAGAGAAACTGTCCGCTACCGTCGGAACGAACCGCAGCTTGAGTGATCTTGGCGCCAAATCCGGGGATATCGCCGCACTGACAACCGATGCGCTTCGCGACATGATCATTTTGAATACGCCGCGCTACCCGAGCCGCGAAGACGTGCGAGCGTTGTACGAGATCGCGATGTAGGTGAATGGCGCGCATTCCTGTCACTCTGCTTACCGGATTTCTAGGAAGCGGAAAATCCACGCTCCTGACACAAATTCTTCGCGATCCACGGTTTAGCGATACCGCAGTTGTCGTCAACGAATTTGGTGAGGTTGGGTTGGACGGGTTCCTGATCGAACACGCCGAAGACCAGGTCATTGAGATGACATCCGGTTGTCTTTGCTGCACGATCCGGGGCGATATCCGGCAGACCCTGCTCATGCTTTATACGCGACAGGACCAAGGGGAGATCCCTTCGTTCACGCGTTTGGTGGTGGAGTCCACCGGGCTCGCGGATCCAGCCCCTGTCATCCATACCTTGATGAGCGATCCGAGGCTGGACCGTCGTTACATGCTGGGCGGCATCGTGACCACCATCGACGCGGTTAACGGTGAGGCTACTTTGGATACCCATCCAGAATGCCAGAAGCAGGCCGCCGTCGCCGATCGCTTGGTCGTAACGAAGACGGACCTGGCTAGCGATCCGTTTTCGCGCAAGGATGTGGACGCTTTGAAAGCCAAACTTCGTGCTCTCAATCCAGGTGCGCCAATCCTGGACCGTCATGACCCGTCTTTTGATCTCAATCGTCTGTTCGACACCTCACTTTACAATCCACAAACCAAGACCATGAATGTTCGCAAGTGGTTGAATGCCGAGGCGGAAATGGACGACGGCGAGCATCATCACCATGACCATCACGATCACGCACATCACCACCACGAGCAAGACCTGCACGACGTAACGCGACATGGCCCCGATATCCGGTCGTTCACGCTGACATTCGACGAGCCGGTACAGTTCGAGACCTTGAGCAGCGCGCTCGAAGCGCTGACACTCAGTCAGGGTGCGAACCTTCTTCGGCTCAAGGGAATCGTAAACACCGCCGACCGTCCAGGAAGACCACTTGTGATCCACGGCGTCCAGCACGTGTTCCACGAACCGGTCTGGCTGGATGCCTGGCCGGATGCGGACGAGAGAACACGCCTCGTTTTCATTACACACCGTATTGAACGCAAAACTCTGGATGATTTCTTCAAAGCCTGGTTCGGATCAGCAAAGAGTGAATGGTGGTCTTAATCGGCCCGAAAGAGGCCCTCAGCGCCTCGATTCAGCTGGCATCAGCCAGGTGGACGCAGTACGGTCGCGTGAGTTTACTTAAGGAGAAGACGAATGCGAGCTGCGGTATTTACGGGGCCCGGTGCCCCCCTGTCCATCCAGGATATTGATAAACCGGAGATCGCCGCCGACGAAATACTGGTCCGTGTGTCGCACTGTGGCATCTGTGGCACGGACATCCATGCGTCGAGAGAGGGCCCGTTTATGGCGCCCCCGAACACCGTTTTCGGACATGAGTTCTCGGGCGACATCGTCGAGTTGGGGGATGCGCTGACGGGCGGCGCGTTCTCGGTCGGTGACCGGGTGACGTCGCTGCCGTTCATTAAGGGCCAGACCATCGGTCTGGGGGAGGTGACGGGGGCCTACGCAGAATTCGTCAAGGTCGATCCCGCCAGTGTGGTGCGGATCCCGTCGGAATTAAATAACCAGCACGCCGCGCTTGTGGAACCCCTTGCGATTGGGCTGCATTCCGTCAAGATGGCAGAGGGTGTCAGCGAGAAAAACATACTCATCATCGGCGCCGGTCCGATTGGGCTGGCCTGTGCCATATGGTGCCGTTTCTTCGGTGCTCGGAATATCGTGATCAGCGAGATGTCACCCGCCCGCATCGATATGGCCAAAACCATGGGCTTTAACGACATTGTTGATCCCACCGGGGACGTGCAGGCCCAGTTTTCGAAAATCACCGATGGCGAACCCGACATACAGTTCGAATGCGTGGGGGCTCCTGGCATTTTCCAGCAATGTATCGAGCGCGCCCCGAACCGTGGCCTCATTATGGGTATCGGTCTATGTGACCACCCGGACACCATTATGCCGCTCGTCGCCTTTACGAAAGAACTCAGGATCCAGTGGGCGTTGGCCTACGACAAAGAGGACTGGGACTTCACCATGCAGATGATGATCGATGGACGCATCGACGGCACTCCCATGATCACCAACATTGTATCGCTCGACGAACTGCCGGAAGTCTTTGAAGCGCTCAGATCGCCGACCGATCAGTGCAAGGTCATCATCGACTTGATGCGTTGATCCAGGCCAGCTTTTACTTGCGCTACCCGAGAACGGCGTCTACCGGACGGCTTGTGGGAGAACGTGTGCTGCGAAGCGCCTCGGTTTCGAGCCGAACCATGGCCTCGTGTAGCGTAAGGGTTTCGTTGTCTTTGCTGCCGATACGGCGCAACGCCACGGTGCCTTCTTTCGCCTCGCGTTTGCCCACGACCAGTAGCACCGGTACTTTCGCCAGGCTGTGTTCACGGATCTTGTACCCGATCTTCTCGTTCCTCAGATCGGTCTCCACCCGGAGGCCATGAGACGTGAGTTGGGCGGCCACCTCGTTGGCGTAGGAATCGCCGACGGAGGTGATCGTCGCGACGATGGCCTGTACCGGTGCCAGCCAAAGCGGAAGCTTGCCTGCATAATGCTCCAGCAGAATGCCGGTAAACCGCTCAAGCGAACCGAACAGAGCCCGGTGTAGCATGACGGGGTGGTGCTTTTCGCCGTCGGCGCCGACATAGAAGGCGCCAAGCCGCTCGGGCAGATTGAGGTCGACCTGCAACGTGCCGCACTGCCAGTCGCGGCCGATGGCGTCTCGCAATACGAACTCCAGCTTCGGCCCATAGAATGCGCCCTCGCCAGGATTGGTCGTGTAGGCAAGTCCGGTTGCCTCGACCGCCGCCTTCAGGGCTGCCTCCGACTTGTCCCAGATTGCATCCGAGCCAATGCGCTTCTCAGGTCGATCAGAGAACTTTATCCGCACGTCGTCGAAACCGAAATCACGGTAGATGTTCAAGATGAGTTGGCAAACGATTCGGCATTCCTGGGTGATCTGCTCTTCCGCGCAAAAGATGTGAGCGTCATCCTGAGTAAAGCCACGCAAGCGCATAAGACCGTGCAGGGCGCCTGATGGCTCGAACCGGTGGACCTTGCCGAACTCGGCAATGCGCAGGGGGAGATCGCGGTAGCTTTTGATTCCTTGCTTATAGACCTGGATCCCGCCGGGGCAGTTCATCGGCTTCAGTGCTAAGACACTTTCCTCTTTCGTTTCCGTCGTGAACATGTTGTCGCCGAACTTGTCCCAATGGCCCGACTGTTCCCACAGGCTGCGCTCCATGATGTCTGGGGTGTTGATCTCGACGTAGCCGGCTGTGGTCTGACGCTGGCGCATATAGTCGATGAGGGTTTGGAACAGAGTCCAGCCCTTAGGGTGCCAGAAGACGGCGCCCGGCGCCTCCTCTTGGAAATGAAACAAGTCCATCTCGCGGCCGAGCTTTCGGTGATCGCGCTTCTCGGCTTCTTCAAGCTGATGAAGATACGCGTCGAGCTCTGACTGGTCGCGCCACGCGGTGCCATAGATACGTTGCAACATCGGGTTGCGGTGATCGCCGCGCCAGTAAGCGCCGGCTACTTTCAGAAGCTTGAAGGCGGTACCGAGCTTGCCGGTAGACGGAAGGTGTGGACCGCGGCAGAGGTCGCGAAACGCGCCTTGGCGATAGACGCTCAACGTCTCAGTTGCCGGTATGTCGGCAATGATCTCGGCCTTGTAGTGCTCACCCTTACCTTCGAAATAGCGGATCGCCTCGTCACGCTGCCACAGCTCACGTTCGATCGCCTCGTCTCGTGAGACGATCTCCCGCATGCGCTCCTCTATTTGAGTAAGGTCTTCCGGCGTAAACGAGGTTTCACGCGCGAAATCGTAGTAGAAGCCGTTCTCAATCGTGGGGCCAATCGTGACCTGAGTCTCGGGATAGAGTTCTTTGACCGCTTCCGCCAGGACGTGTGCCGCGTCATGCCGCAGCAACTCAAGGGCCTCTGGGTGATCGCGGGAGATGATCTCCACACGTGCATCGTGTTCGATGAGGTCATCAAGGTCGCGCAAGACGCCATCCACCCGAATGGCCAGCGCCGTGTCGGCGGTCGCATCTCGCGACTGGGCAGCGATATCGGCGCCACGCGCGGGTGCATCATAGGTTTGGACGCCGTCAGGCAGGGTGATCGTGATCATAGGAAAAGCCTTGGAATGAGAAAATACGGCCGCTCAGTTGGGACCGGATCATCACTGGCACCGCCCCACGGATGACAACGGAGCAACCGCTTTGCGATGAACCAAAAGCCCCAGAGAACTCCGTGGCGTTGGAGGGCTTCGAACGCGTAGGCCGAGCAGTTTGTCGAGAAGCGACAGCAAGGGCCGAGCAACGGGGAAAACGGGTACTGATAGGCTCGACGAGACCGATCAGGAGCAAGGATGGAAAGCGCATAAGACTCAGCCATGTCATGCGCGCACCTCCTGGTCGAAGGCGACAGACAGGGATTGCCGCCCACTGTCGTGGCGGCCGATCTCATCCAGAGCGCGTTCCAATGCATCGAAGGGCAGCAGCGCCGATCCGTGCCGACTGCGCACATCCGCAACCGGCAGGAACGGCTCAAGTGCGGTCCAGGGCGCGGATGTCGGTAATGTCTTCTCCTTCAAGAGGGTGCGAAGAGCCGCGGCACCTGCGTGAATTTTTGTCGCCGGCAGGCCGACAATCACTTGGGCGACGACCGAGGCAACTGCCTGTCCGATCACACAGGCCCTGACCTCGTGGGCGTAGTCCGTAACTAAGTCGTCGGTAAGTTTGAGATCAATAGTGATCCGACTGCCGCAAAGCCGGCTATGGGCCGTCACGGAGGCATTCGGCGATTCCAACCGGCCAATGCGCGGGATCGATGCGGCCAGTTGCAATATCTGCCGGTTGTAGAGGTCGAAATTTGTCATGGTACGTCGCTGGCCTGGTGGCTTGGACTCTGAGCTGCTGCCTCGGCCTGGATGCGCGCGAGCATGTTGTAGAGACCATTCGTCCGGTTCGGCGAGAGATGCTGTGCGAGACCGATCTCTTCGATGAATGCGGGCGTGGCGGTCTGAATCTCATCAGGCGTGCGTCCCGAATAGACCTTAAGCAGTAGCGCGATGAGGCCGGAGACGATTGCCGCATCGCTTGTCGCTTGGAAGAACAGCCGCCCCTGCCGTTTCTCCACGAGGAACCAAACCTTGGCCTGGCAACCATGCAGGCGATTGGCCTCTACCTGCTGGTCTTCGGGAAAAGGTGGCAGTTCTCGCCCCATCTGGATCAAGTATTGGTAACGCTCGGTCCAATCGTCCAGGTACTGAAAGTCTTCAACGATGGCCTGCTGGGTCTCGGTGATGGTCTCTGCCGGCGCAGCGCTGTTATCAAGCTTGGTGATCATCAGCCTGTTCTCCGCCAGACAGGACCTTCGGCGCGATCCTCGACGGCGACGCCAAGCGACGCGAGTTCATCGCGGATTTGATCCGCCTTGGCGTAGTCTCGCGCTGATCGAGCGGCCAGCCGTTCGTCAACCAGGCGCTGAATCGTTGCCGTGTCTCCGTCGTCTCCTTTGGGCCGTCCGAACCAGGCCGCCGGATCCTCTTGCAACAGGCCCAACAATCCGCCGGCGTCACGCAGGGCCGCCTTGTGGGCTGCACGATCCGCAACGCTCGTCACTTGGCGCGCTGCCTTCGCTATTTCAAAGAGTTTAGCGATTGCGCCGGGGAAGTTCAGATCGTCCTCAAGGGCCGCTTCGAACCCGTCGAGAAAGCCGGACGGACAGGCAACATCGGGCGCATCGCCGAGATCGCGCAGCGTGCCATAGAGGCGATCAAGGCCGCGCTTTGCCTGAGAGAGTCCGTCTGCGCTCCAGTCAAGTGGCTGGCGATAGTGCGCACTCAGCAGGGCAAAGCGGATGGCCTCTCGTGGGGCTGCGCTAAGCAGATCGCGGACGAGAAGCACGTTGCCGAGCGATTTCGACATTTTCCGTCCTTCGACAGTGACGAAGCCGTTATGAACCCAATATCGGCAGTAGAGCTGTCCGTCATGAGCACAGGTGCCTTGGGCGATTTCGTTCTCATGGTGTGGAAAGATCAGGTCCTGGCCGCCGCCATGGATATCAATCGTTGCACCCAGGCGCTGCTCGATCATGGCTGAACATTCGATATGCCAGCCGGGTCGACCACGGCCCCAGGGGCTCTCCCAACCCGGCAGGTCTGGTGTCGAGGGTTTCCAGAGGACAAAGTCTGCCGGGTCTCGCTTGAAGGGGGCCACTTCCACCCGCGCTCCGGCGACCATCTCATCACGATTACGGCCAGACAGTGCTCCGTAGGCTGAAAATGAAGGCACATGAAACAGAACATGGCCGTCGACCGCATAGGCATGACCCCGCGCAATCAATCGTTCCACCATGCCGATGATCTCGGGAATGTGCCCCGTCACGCGTGGCTCAAGGTCGGGCTTCAAGATGCCGAGCGCGGCCATGTCGGCGTCGTAGGCCTCGATATATCGTTCCGTGATTACCGTGATCGGCTGGCCGGCCGCCTTCGCGGCGGCGTTGATCTTGTCGTCGACATCCGTGAAGTTGCGAGCATAGACAACCCGCCCGAAGCGCCGCTTTAGTAGGCGATAGAGAATATCGAAAACGACCGCTGGGCGGGCGTTGCCGATATGGGCGAAGTTGTAAACGGTTGGTCCGCAGACATACATCGTCACACGATCGGGGTCTGCCGGCACGAACCGCTCTTTCGTTCGCTTCATGGTGTTGGTCAGATACAGCGTCATCTGCGCCCCTCGAGGATGGGGAGGTCACTATCGCCCGATTCGACGGGCCGGATTTTCGCCTGCCCGACGTCACTAGTCTTGAGTATCTTCAGCGTGTCTCGGAGGACGGAGTCGTCCATATCGCGCGTGATGAAGACGATCCGGGAGCGGCGGTCTTCACTCGGCCATTCCGGCAGCATGACCGCCGGGTGGAAGGTGTGCTGAACGCCGTGAATGACAACCGGTCCATCGAGATCGGCCACATTTGTGATTCCCTTGGTGCGCAGCAAGTCCGGGCCTCGGAGAAGGAGCAGCATGTCGAGCCAAAGATCGAACGCATCGCCATGGATCGGCTCATCGATCGTGAGACAGAGCGCCTTGATGTGAGCGTCATGGCGATTGACGTCGTTGTGTTGGTGGGTGTCGTCATGGCCGGCCGTTCCGTGCTCATGATCGTGCGGTTCGGCATAGGCCTCCGCCTTTAGCCAGTTCTCCACGTCGAAGCTTTTGGTCTTCGGGTCGTAAAGACCGGCATCGAACAGCAAGGCCGGATCGACAGCACCGTTCTCTGCGATGATTTGCGGGGCGGCGGGGTTCAAGATCCGTAGACGGTCCTGCAGTTTGCGCAGGACGTTGACGTCGACGAGATCAGCTTTTGTGATCAGCAGGCGGTCAGCCATTGCAGCCTGCTTGACGGACTCAATCTGGCGATCGAGCGTGTCGCCGCCATTGGCCGCATCGACCGTGGCGATGACTCCGTCCAGGCGGTAGCGCCGCGTGAGGGCTGGCTCCGTCATCAAGGTATGAATGATCGGAGCCGGATCCGCGAGCCCGGTGGTCTCGATAACCACCCGGTCGAACCATAGCTCGCCTCCGCGCGCAAAGCGTCCGGGGGCATCGCGCAAGGTCTTGGCAAGGTCGCCCCGGATGGTGCAGCAGAGGCAGCCGCTCGACATCTCGATGACGACGTCATCGTTGCTGTGCGCCACGAGGTCGTGGTCGAGGCCGATCTCGCCGAACTCGTTGATGAGCGCGAGTGTCCGGCTCAGCGTCGGTTGCTGGACCAGATGGTTGAGCACGGTCGACTTACCGCTGCCAAGAAAGCCGGTCAGCACCGAGACCGGCAGACGCTGCGACGACCCATCGAGATCTCGGCTTTCCATGGTGCGCTTCTTTCTCTTATTCAAGCCGCGCCGGCCGAGAGGCAACGCGCGCAGGTGCCCTCTACCTCGACCACGCGCCGTGTTGGGCTGAAGCCGATGAGAGCCGCATCCTCGGAGATCAGGTCCTCAAGCCGCTGATCTTCCAACTCGGCTGACGCCCCGCAGTTGCTACAAATGAAGAACAAGCAATCATGCCGGCGTTCCGGATGCGCGCAGGGGACGTAAGCATTCTGGCTTTCGATCTTCGAAACGAACCCCTGGGATATTAGGAACTCAAGCGCCCGATAGACGGTGGGCGGCCCGACCGGGCGGGAGCCCCGAAGCTTGAGGGTTTCGATCAGTTCATAGGCGCCCGTCGGGCGACCGCTCTCCCAGAGCAGTTCCAGGACCTGGCGCCGCAGCTCTGTAAGCTGCACCCCGCGCGCGCTGCAAAGGGACATTGCCAGCGCAATCCGTTCAGCTGGCGCATGCTGCCCGCGGCAGTTGGAATCGGTGCAGGGCGGGGGTTGGCGCGCCATGACTTTATCCCTTCTTGCGCTTAAAGTACGCAACGTTATAACGTTGCGTGTATCGATTACAAGAACCAATCGCCACCGGTCGCCGAGAGTGGCAAGAAGTATCCGAATATTGTTGCAAGCCCCAGGAGTTATCCGCATGAGCGTTGACCCTACCAATCCCGAAGCTTCAGGCCGCTTTGCCGAACGCATATCGGTCGAGCAAGTCGAAGAAGGATCTGCCTTGGCGCCGAAGTTCGACGCCGACGGCCTGATCCCTTGCATCACGACCGAAGCCGAAACGGGCGATGTCCTGATGCTGGGCTATATGAATAGCGAGGCTCTAAATCGGACGATTTCGACCGGCGAGGCACATTATTGGAGCCGAAGCCGCCAGCGCCTCTGGCGCAAGGGCTCCACCAGTGGCCTGACACAGCAGGTGGTCGAGATGCGCATCGACGACGATCAGGATGCTGTTTGGCTGCGTGTCCGAGTTGCTGGCTCCGGCGCCAGTTGTCACGTGGGCTATCGTTCCTGCTTCTACCGAGCCGTCCCGGTCGGGGACGATGCCGGCCAGCCCCTGACGTTCTTGGAAGTTCAGAAAACCTTCGATCCCAAGGAGGTCTACGGCGATGCCCCCAACCCGACGCAGCTTTGAGGAAGGGTAAGATACCTGTCATGCGTCCCGCACAAGGTCTGCCTGGCCGCCGCGATGACGCTTCCCGCGTCGAACTGTCTTCCCACTTTGCCGACGCAGTCGAGCAAATGGGCTATCAGTTCGAACCCGGCCCGTGTGGCGTTCGTTCTACCTTATCGGGGCGGAGGAACTGCGCAGATCCCGGAAACTAAAGCGCCCCGAACTCAGACATATCCTTGGTCGGAAATATAGGATTGCATTGCGGAGATACGGTTTTGATCGGACGGGTGCGTCGACATGAATTCAAGCGGTCGCTGCCCCGAGCGCTTGGTCATCGTATCCCAGAAGCGCACGGCCTCAACCGCTCGATAGTCGGCACCAACCATAAAGTCGGCGCCCAGCCGGTCGGCTTCGTACTCGTGTTTGCGTGAGTACGGAAGAATTACGCCAAAGGTGACCCCTGCGCCTAGAATGCCGGCGATCATGGCACGATTCTCAACGTCGCCCGCCGCAAGCGCAGCGTTTGCAATCGCCAAACCGCCGGCGGCCGCCATCTGTTGCGAATAGCGTTCAGCCGCGTGACGACCCACCACATGGCCGGCCTCATGCCCCATCACTGTGGCGACTTGGTCGTTGTTTTCCATGATGTCGAGGAGGCCTGTGTGGAAGCCGACCTTACCACCCGGCATCACCCAGGCATTCACCGTGTCGTCTTCGAAGACGGCAAACTCCCAATTTTGTTGGGCCAGGTTTTGTTGGGGAAAGCGCCGATCCGCGGCGACAACGATACGGTCGCCGACGCGTTCAACACGACGGCGAAGTGCCGGGTCTGAGGATTGGCGGTTTTTACGAAGCGCGTCATTCCATGACTGGGCGGCGAGTTGCGCGAGTTGTTCATCCGATACCAGAAGCAGCTGCTGGCGTCCGAGCGCTTCGTTGGTGGTACAGCCTGACAGAGACGGCGCCGCAAAAGCGACAACAGACCCCGCTGCGAGGCCTTTGATCAGCTCGCGGCGCGACATCGTTACCGTCGGCTGTTCATTCATCTCTGCCATTTGTTTTCCCTCCAGGACTGCCGTCGCTCGCATAAAAGCGCGATACTGTGACAATCGATTTACAGTTGACGGTGACTGTTGTGCCTCGATTGCACCATAGGCATATCCACTGCCGCCCCCGCTAACGTCAATTTTAGTGATGATCCGTGTGGATCTTTCCTCTACTCGTACATGGCGGCGTCATGGGATGTCATGGCTGCTGCTGACATGGGGCACAATAGCCGGAAAACTCGACGACCCGCCGTTTAACAACAAAGCCGAGACGCTTTGCGTCCTCGTTGATGAGCTCTTCAGCCTCCGGATTTTCGATTTCCACAGTATCGCCGCATAACTCACAAACCAAGAAAACACATGTGTGATCGTGCTCCGGGTGGATGCAAGCGACATACGCATTTCGGCTCTCGATGCGCGCGGCGACCCGCTGCTCGCACAGAAAATCGAGTGTTCGATAAATCGTCGGCGCCGCGAATTCGCGACCGGACATTTTCGATAATACTTCGCGTATCTCATAAGCGCCGAGCGGTCGCCCTGCATCCCAAAGCAATGTCAAAACCGTTTGTCGCAACTGCGTCATCCGCGCGCCCCTTAGGCGACAAGTGTCGATTGCCGTTCTGACATCCTGCTCACAGGAAACTTGCGCGTTATTCGATCGATGTTTGAGCTGTGACATGCGAAGGGCGGTTAGAATTGTTATGTTATAATGTTGCATAACATGATACAAAGTTCTAGGACATGCAGCAAGGTTCGTATTGCAGATCCCGTCACGGAAGACTCAAATGACATTATCTCCAACCACCGACAACCGCCTTCCCGTTACCGTTCTCTCGGGTTTTTTGGGCGCTGGTAAAACCACACTCCTCAATCGGGTATTAAACAATCGGGATGGCCGCCGGGTTGCGGTGATCGTCAACGATATGTCCGAGGTCAATATCGATGCGGATTTGGTGCGCTCGGGCACCGAACTCAGCCGAACGGACGAAACCCTGGTTGAGATGTCGAACGGATGCATCTGCTGCACGTTGCGGGACGACCTGCTCGCTGAAGTGCGCCGGCTTGCGGGCGAGGGCCGTTTCGACTACCTGCTCATTGAGTCGACGGGCATTTCTGAACCCTTGCCGGTTGCCGCCACTTTCGATTTCCGAACCGAGGAAGGCGAAAGCCTGTCTGATGTTGCGCGCATCGACACAATGGTGACGGTGGTGGATGCGGTGAACCTGCTCAAGGATTTTTCAAGCCATGATTTCTTGCGTGATCGGGGCGAGGTCATGGGCGAAGAAGATGAGCGCACGCTTGTTCATCTTCTGACGGATCAAATCGAGTTCTCCGATATCATCATCTTGAACAAAGTAGACGACGCCCGCCCGGAACAAGTAGACGCCGCACGTAAGATCATCCGAAGTCTGAATGCAGATGTTCGAATTATCGAAACGAATTTCTCTGATGTGCCGGCAGATGCGATCCTTGACACCGGCCTTTTCGACTTCGAAAAAGCGCACGAACATCCCATGTGGGCGAAGGAGCTCTATGGATATGCTGACCATACGCCGGAAACGGAAGAATATGGCGTAACTTCTTACGTCTACCGTGCACGTCGACCGTTCCAGCCGCAGGCGATCCACGAGCTTTTGAATGGCCCTTTGCCCGGGGTGATCCGCGCTAAGGGGCATTTCTGGATGGCGACGCGACCTGATTGGGTCGCGGAGTTTTCGTTGGCCGGGGCGCTGTCCAGCGTATCTCCGATGGGAACATGGTGGGCAAGCGTGCCGCGCGAACATTGGCCAGAGGGTGACTCGGTCGATGCCTATATAAAAGACAATTGGCAAGACCCCTTCGGTGATCGCCGGCAAGAAATCGTTTTCATCGGTACCGGGATTGATTGGCCGGCCCTGAAGGCGCGCCTCGACGCTGCTTTGTTACCCCTGACACTTGAGTATTCGCCGGATGACATCCCTAACCTTCCGGATCCGTTTCCCCTTTGGCGCCACGCCGAGTCCACTGAATGAATTGAACTCCGGGAAGGAACCTTCCGGGTTTTCACTCAGGAGATGCGGCAAATCTCTTGTTTCAATAGGGCTATGAAACGCCTGGCCTCCAAAAACGCGAGGCCGCGTCTAAAGGCAAGAAAGCGCCAAAGTGACTGTAACAGTCTGGCGTGGGGCTGCTGCTTTTCTTCAAACGCTACATAGTTTCCGCATGCGGCCGGCAATAGGAAACCTCTGATTTTTAAAGGCATCCATGAATCGGCTTGCCAGACGTTAAGAGATGTCGTAAGTGGAGCGTTGTGTTACATTATAACATTGCTTTTCTTTGGGGGCAGTATGCAGGTCAAAAGAAAAAACTCTCTTCGCTACGCCGTTTGTGGCGTCATCGCGTCAGCCACCGCTTTCGCGTCCTTCGGAGCGCAGGCAGAGGAAGCCAACTCGGCAGAAGACGAAATCATCGTTACTGGATCGCCATTGGAGCGCACAAACACGGAAACTGTTGGCGCAATCACGGTTGTGGACCGCGAGGAAATCCTGCGCAAAGGGGGGGCGACGCTCGGCGAACTTCTGGCGACGACACCCGGCATTGCAGAGTCTTCGTTTGCGGCGGGCGCGAGCCGTCCGATCATCCGCGGTCTGGATAATTTCCGCGTTCGCGTGCAAGAAAACGGCGTGGGGGCCCATGGCGTTTCGGAGGTCAGTGAAGACCACGGTATACCCATCGATCCTCTTGCTGCCCAACGTATCGAAGTTGTCCGCGGCCCGGCCACGTTGCGTTACGGCAGTCAGGCCATCGGTGGCGTCGTGAACGTCATCAACAATCGCGTGCCGACTGCCATGCCTGAGAACCTAATTGACGGTGAAGCTTTCGCCAGTTTCAACTCTGTGAACAACGGGGTCGAGGGCGGTGGCCTTTTTGACATTGGCGCCGGTAACTTTGCCAGTCACTTCGACTGGTTTTATCGCGATACGGAAGATTACGACATTCCACGGGCGCCAGGTGAACAAGACAATACGCAAAACGAAACGCTGGGCGTGTCCGGCGGGGGCTCGATCGTTTTCGATGACGGCTTCATCGGTGCCGCCGTGTCGTATTTCGATAGTGAGTACGGTATTCCGGGTGAAGCGGCTGCCGAAGACGTTTTCATTGACTTAGACCAAACCAAAGTGCTCGTACGGGGCGAAGTTCGCAATGTCAGCGACTTTATCTCGACCCTGAGGGTTGATGGCGGATATTCAAACTACCTCCATGACGAAGTGGTCGGAGCGACCGGTGAAATCGGTGCGACCTATGACAATGAAGAGTGGGAAATCCGCGCGGAAGCTCTGCACACACAATTCGGACCCTTTGAAGGGGCGCTCGGCTTTCATTTCGCACACCGGGATTTGGAAGCATTCGGTGAAGCAAGCGAGTTGATCGCGCCGTCGGATCGCCAAAGCTACGGCTTTTTCCTGTTCGAAGAAGCGTCTGTCACGGAGCAGTTGACTCTGCAATTGGCGACCCGTGTGGAACATGTGGAACTGGATGGTTTCGGTGTGACACCGCCAAGCTTCAACGGGAATGCGTTGGGCGTGGAAATCGATGATTTCGGCGCGGATGCGCCCCGAGACTTCACGCCGGTGAGTGGTTCGGTCGGTTTGATCTTCGATCTTGGCAACCAAATCGCGCTTGCCGGCAACGTGCAATATGTTGAGCGCGCGCCGTCATTGCTTGAGCTTTATTCGAAAGGTCCGCACGAAGCGACCGCAACTTTCGAAATCGGCGATCCGAACCTGGATAAGGAAAAAGCAATCTCTTTCGAAGCCACCCTGAAGAAAGACGAGGGCGACTTCACCTTCGGTTTGGCAGGGTTTTACACCACTTACGACGGCTTTATCTTCCGCGAGTTCACAGGGTTCGTCTGTGGCGAGGAATTTGAGAGCTGCGGCATCGATGGAACGCCGGGTGTTGAAGACGAATTGGACCAGTTGGCTTTCCTGCAAGAAGATGCTGACTTCTACGGCTTTGAAGCTGAAGCGACGTGGCGGGCATTTGAGATGAACGGTGCAACCATCGGCTTCGATGGCCAATACGATTTTGTCCAGGCGGAATTTGACAACAACACAAACGTACCGCGCATCACGCCGCAGCGGTATGGCGCTGGCGTCTTCTATGAAGGTAACAGACTGTTCGTGCGCATCGGCGCCTTGCGGGTGAGCAGTCAAGACGATGTCGCGGTCAATGAAACGGCCACGAAAGGGTATACGGATCTTAAATTGGAAGCGAACTACACCTTCCCATTGCCAGGTTCTGACACCCGTGCCTTCCAGCTTGGGGTGGTCGGATCGAATCTGCTCGACCAAGACCAGCGCAACCACGTGTCTTTCTTGAAAGACGAGGTCTTGCGGCCCGGCGCGAGCGCGCGTTTGTTCGGCCGTATGATCTTTTAGGGATACCTAAATACGTCCCCGCACCACGGGAAGCATCCCGTGTCGTCACAGGAGCGGGCATTTCCAAGGGCCTTGGAGATGTCCGCTCCTGACGAAAGAACGCCCGCGGCATCTTCGGCGGGCTCGTGCACGCGCTTTAGCGGGCGCCGGAAAACACGTCTCCTCACCGTCTGTATACAAATCTTCGGTGAATCTAAACAGGCTCCATTGGCGTCAATTCAGGCGAAACAAGGCCGGATATGTCGGCATCGCCGTCGGCCGCAACCGGATCTAGACGCAGGATATTCCGCGTCGGCGGAAACCCCATGAGAATCTTGGCGGTCAGCGGTATGGGGACCGTCGTCACGACGTACTCATATTCTTCCCCGTCTACGGGCACCGCAATGTGATCCGAGACCACACCGTCAATTTCGATCTGCACATTGGGGTACTTGACCGCGCGGTGATACCAGGCTTGCGTCCAATGATGGGCGGACACATAAAGCTTGCCGTCGATTTCAAGGCGCGCCACCCGAACACTGACGGTGTTCCCTTCGTCATCCGTCGATGTGATGACCAGCATGGGAATACCGGTGCTCTCCAGAGTGGGCTGCATCATGCGCAGATATACAGCTTCGAAGAGCACGACGAATCCCACATAGACAGCGAGCAAAACACCCAACCACTTTAGCGCTCTCATCATGTGTCCCCTTTCATCTTCCCGGCAAATCCGCATGTCTTTGCGACAAAAAAAGAATTGGCACATCATATGTCAATTATCTGTTTCCTCACAACGAAATACGATTGGGGGAGCAGGGGGCCGATGAGACGGGCAATTGGGCCGGGTCTACGTCTTTCAACAAAGGCGCGAGAGTGTCGCTCAGCGTTCATGCCTGCCGCTGTGTTGAAACTCTCACGTCGAGTTTAACGTCCGGGCAAATCATGTGGGACGCAAGGCTTGATGTCATCGTGGGGCGAAAACGGACACTCAAGACGGCAAACAATTCTGCGTGACTCGACGATGCGCTTCCACGGAATCGCTGATATGCCAAAGTAAGTGTACCCTCTTGAGCCGGAGCCTCATGGTCGACGAAACGCACAAGACGCTCGAAGAGTTGGAGAATGATATTTGGCCCGCGCCGAGTGAACGCACGAGCCTGATCGACCGTTGTCATCGACTGCGCAAAAAGCCCCTGGGGTACTTCTCGCCCGGCGACGTGCGCGTGATGATTAGCCAGGACATTGGCGCGGCCTTCCTGATGCCGTTGGCCTTGGCGTTGCTTAGGCAAGACCCGATGGTCTGCGGCGATTATTATGAGGGCGATCTTTTGATGGCCGCGCTGCGCGTGGACGCGGACCATTTCCGGTCCCGGCCCGATTGGGCGGCGGACCTGGCTGCGGCGTGCGTGCGGGCGGTCCCGGCCATCGAAAGCGACCCGACTTTCGATGCACAGGACAAGTCCAGGATGCTGGAAGAAATTCGTGCCTTCCTGGCTCAGATCAATTCGGCTTAAACGGTGGGGTCGACATCTCGCAGAAGCAAAAAACCGTGCCATCATTGAAGACGAAGTCCATCACCCTTCTTGTTGTTGCAGAAACGCTGGGCATGTGCCTTTGGTTTTCGTCTGCGGCGGTGATTGCCGATATGGGCGCGGAGCGCGAGATCTCCAATGTCCGCCAGGCGTTGCTGTCGAGCGGCGTTCAATTCGGGTTCGCGGTCGGCGCGATCGTTTATGCGGTGTTTGGGCTGGCGGATCGGTACGATCCGCGGCGCGTCTTCGCCCTCAGCGCCGTCGCTGCCGCGCTGTTTAATGCGGGTTTGCTGATCGCGCCCATTGGCAGCAACCTGGCGATCCTGTTGCGCATCGGGACGGGAGCGCTGCTTGCGGGCGTCTATCCGGTCGGCATGAAAATCGCCGTCGGCTGGGGCACGCGCGACAGGGGGCTGTTGGTGGGGCTGCTGGTGGGCGCGCTGACATTGGGGTCCGCCGCGCCGCATCTTTTGTCGTTCATGGGCGGCACCGATTGGCGGCTGGCCGTTGCCGGGGCAAGCCTGCTCGCTTTCGTCGGGGGGCTGACGGTTCTCTTTACCGCGCTGGGCCCGAACCATGTGCAAGCATCCGCATTTTCGTTTCGCGGCCTCCATATCGCCTGGACCGATAAGCGCATTCGCTTGGCCTATGCCGGGTATTTGGGCCATATGTGGGAACTCTATGCGCTTTGGGCGTGGATCGCTGTTGCCCTGACAGCTTCGTTCACGCTGCAAATGGCCGAGCCCGCGGCCGTCTCTTGGGCGAAGCTGGTGGCATTTTGCGCCGTGGGGGCCGGCGCCGTTTCCTGCGTGATCGCCGGCATTTGGGCGGACAGGATCGGCAAAGCAGAAGTGACCGTCATCGCCATGGCCGGGTCCGGATTGGCGGCACTGGCGGCGATCCCCGCTTTCGGTGGTTCCGCTTACCTGATGACCGCCATCGTCATCCTATGGGGCATCTTCGTGATTGCGGATTCCGCGCAGTTCTCGGCCTTGGTAGCCGATTACGCGCCACCCGAACAGGCCGGGGCCTTGTTGACCTTGCAGACGGCGCTCGGATTTGGCCTGACCGTGCTCACCGTGCAAATTGCGCCGGTCATCGCCGATCTCTGGGGGTGGCCCTTCCTGTTTGCGGCTCTGGCTTTAGGCCCGTTCGCTGGCATCTGGGCCATGTGGCGCCTGATGGCGCTCACCCGACCCGGCGCTTCCGGTCTTGGCCATTGACGCCCGATTGCGGTAAGAGGCCTTTCGCGAACGTTTTGGAGGAATATGCGTGAAGTACGATGACGTGGTGTTGGGCCGGCGGAGCATCCGGGGATACCAAAAGAAACCGGTGCCCAAAGCGCTGGTCCGGGAAGTGATCGAGATGGCCATGCGCGCGCCCTCGTCGCTTAACACGCAGCCGTGGAACTTTTATGTGGTGGCGGGCGACGTGCTTGACCGCATCCGCGCCGGCAATGTGGAGCGAAACCTGGCGGGCGTGCCCGACAGCCGCGAATTCCGCAGCCATGGCGCCTATGAAGGGGCCCATCGCGCGCGGCAGATCGAAATCGCCAAGCAACTGTTCGCCGTAATGGGCATTGAGCGCCACGACAAAGCGGCGCGCCAGGATTGGGTGCTGCGCGGCTTCCGCCAATTCGATGCGCCGGTGTCGGTGGTTGTCACGTATGACAAGTCGATCCATGGCGGCGACATCGCGCCCTTCGATTGCGGCGCGGTCACCAATGCGCTGGTGAATGCGGCCTGGTCGCGGGGGTTGGGGTGTGTGATCAACAGCCAGGGCATCATGCAGTCGCCGGTGGTGCGCGAACATGCGCAGATCCCCGACGATCAGGTGATCATGATCTGCGTAGCCATGGGCTTTCCGGACGATTCATTCCCGGCCAACGCCGTCGTCTCGCGCCGGAAATCCGTGGACGAGGCCGCGACTTTTGTGGGCTTCGACGACTAAGACGCACAACCGCGCCGTTAAGCTCGGTGGCCCATCGCCGGTGGAAAGCCGGGACCGTCAGGCGGGGTGAGGCACGGGACGTATCTGTCGAACACCATCTGGTATTGGCCTTTTCCGTCCGTCAACTGATGAAGTGTTGCGAAGTAATCGGATAGTTTCGCTTGGGGCGCCGTCGCGGTGACTGTCCCGTCGCGTGTTGCCATCTCGATCGCGCCCCGTTCTTCCAAGTCTGCAAGGACGCGGGGGTGATATATTTCGGGCGCGGAGACGGACACGCGCATCATCGCCTGCAGCAGCAGCGTCCCGGACCGGCGTAAGCCATCCTTCACTGCGTGAAATGCCGCCGTTTCAAAGGTCATGGCAGACGAATCCACATCGTGATAGGCGCCGTCCGTGAGGGTGACGATCACATCGACCACGGGATGCGGCCCTAATACGCCCTGTTCCAAGGCACGCGCCACGCCGGCCTCAACGCCGGGGATGTAGGCTGCGGGCACGTTCTCCTGAATGAGTTGATTGCGAAACGTCGTGCCGCTGCCACGGGTGTTGGGCGTTAAGGTCAGACACACCCGCGCGAATTCTCCCGCCCCGCCCGACTGGCGCTTGTGCGTGAAATCGACCGCAATGGGCTGCATGACGGTTTCGCAATAGGGCGCATGGGTCATAAGGCTGTCCACGGGGCGCTTAACAGTAAATCGCGGCGCCGATTGTGTATTATGCGGTTTGAATTAAGCATATTTCCTGGATTTACTTGGCGAGATCGCCAATGACACCTGATTTGTGTTTTCTTAACCATGTTGTTGCGGTACCAATACAACAGTTTGGGATTCGAAATGGCTGAGGGGATGCGATGAGCGTGCGGAACGCATCATGGCTGTTTGCCACGGCAATGTCTGCCGTTATCGCCGGACCTGCATTTGCGCAGGACATTTTGTCGTTTGAAAGCGCCGATGGCACGGTGTCTCTTCTGCAAGACGGCAATGTGGCTTACGAAGAAAACACCAATCCGGATGCCGACCCCAACTCCGTCTCGATGGAACTGGAAGACGTGCCCAAACAGGCGGTGAACGATCCCAATCCGGACACCGGCAATAATCTGACCATCATCGGCGTCAACGGCGCTGCCGCCAACAACACCGACTCCATCGGGTTGGACGGTGGCTTGATGATGGATGACGGCTTGCTCTCCATGACGGGCCCCGGCGCGATCGCCAGCTCCTATAATGTGGATGTGGCGAAGACCATCACCGGCGGACCGGACGGCAATGACGGCGCCCCCTCGCAGACGGCTGAATACAGCGCTTTTGTCGGCGAAGTTTCTTCGTCGATCAGCACGGGCGATTTCGGCGCCTTGAGCGGTGCCGGCGGCGGTGCTGGCGGTGCGGGCCAAACCCAGATGCCCACCGTCGGCACGGTTATGGACGCGTTCAACCAGCCTTAATCGACGAAGCCTTCTTCAGGATGATGTCCGCGGCGGCATCCGGCGCCAAATCTGTGACGTCCAGGTCGATGCAATTCTCGTGATCGATCGGAATAAGCGGTGAGCGTTGTGCCAGGCGTGCAGGCGTTTCGGCGTTGATGTCTTTCATCCGCTCTCGCCGCTCGGGAGAAACGATGCGCCGCGCGAGCTCTTCCACTGCACAAGTGAGCAGCACCGGAACAAAGACCGCGTTTCTTTCGGCAGCCATTTTCTGAATGCGTTTGAAATGGCTGTGGTCGTCCTTGTTTTTCTCCAGCAGCACGTTCGTCAGGACAAAGCTGAAATGCTTCGGAGAAACCGTCACCATCGTGTCGAGAACGGCCGTCCACACCTGGCCCACATTGTCCCAGACCCGTTGAGGCAAAGGCGTGCGCCCATCCTGTTCGATCACGGACAAGATCGGATTATTGATGAGATGGTTGTCCACAAGCTTAACGTCCGGGCGCCGCTTGCAGATCTCTTTCGCAATCGTAAGCTTGCCGGTGCCGGGATATCCGATGAGATAGATGACAATGTTGTCGGCCATGCCCCACTACCTGACGAAGGTCTTTGAACGTGTTGCGGCGCGTTACGTTTAGATGATGCCCAGCCTTCTCTGCCCTCAATTCCCCGCCGCAGCGACAGGCTGCGACCGGCGCGGCGAGTCGCCAAAGATGCTCGGTTTCAGCCAAGACGAGATGTTGCGGGTCAGGGCGTCGGGCCCATGCACATAAAGGTCGCCTGATTTCATCGCTTCCTTATAGGTACGGTCGCCCATCCACACATCCGTCATGGTACGGACGGTTCCGGTGAAAAAGACGTCCACGTCCTTGCCCGGATCCTTGATGCACAGATCCACTTTCTTGTCCTGCACCAAAAGCCAGAAGACATTTTGATGGTCGAGATCGGTGAATTCGAAACGGATCACCGTTTCATGGCCGATCAGTTTCTCCGGGTCCACGCTGCGCTCGAGATAGAGCATCAGGAAGTCCACATCGAAATCTTCATCCAGCAAATGATGCTTGGCCCAGCACAATCCCCATTCGCCCATGGCCACCAGCACCGGCAGTAATTGCTCGCACGCTTCCGTCGGGAAATACTCATACCCCTTCTGGCCTGTGATCTTGCGCCGGACGATGAGCCCCTGTTCTTCGAGGGTTTTGAGGCGGCTGGTAAGCAAGGCCGGCGAGATAAGGCCGAGCCCGCGCTGCAGTTCGTTAAACCGCCGGGCACCCATCAAAAATTCCCGGATGATCAGGATCGTCCATTTCTCGCCCAAGATCTCATTGGCTTTGGCAATGGGGCAAAACTGGCCGTATCTCATGCGCGCCCTCCTCCTGGCGTAACATCAACGGAGCCGCCGGACCTTCGATGGCGCCTATGTCGATCGTGTCGAACTTCTCCACGATCCGTTTGTTTGCCCGGGGGGCCGCGAGGCGAAACCGCACGTTTTCGACCCTCTGAAAAGGGCGAGATCGCGCGTTATGGCGGCTGGTCCTCATGAAAATGCTCCCCAGAGCCCGACGAAAAACCGCAGAAAACGGTGCCTTCGGGTATCACTTCAAAACGTGAAGTTCGTTACTTTAAAATGTGTAGTGGGTTGCTTCAATCCCTGAACTTTCGGCGCAGGGGCCCGGCGCTTATCTGTTTGCGCAACGCGGAGGGCGGTCCCCCGCGATACGCAAAGGAGAGAAAAATGCCACTCGTAACTGTTGATGTGATCAAGGACGTTTTCACCACCGAGCAAAAGCAAGAGATCATCCAAAAAGTCACCGATGCCATGGTTGCCGTCGAAGGCGAAGCCATGCGGCCGGTCACATGGGTGCGGATCCAAGAAGTGGAACAGGGCGATTGGGCCATCGGCGGGCAAATGCTCACGGCGGCGGATGTCCATGCCATGGCGGGCGGTACGCCCGGCGCGGATTTGAAGAAGGCAAGTTAAGGGCCGGTTTGTCACGCCCTTCCATCAGGAGAGTCATCATGAGCACGTCCCTCAATTTACAAAACGTTCTCGAAACGGTCGGTCCGGGTTTTGCGAAAGCCTCGGCGGAAATGGAACAACAAGACGCCTTTGTCTATGACAATTACGAGGTGTTGAAATCGCACAGAGTGTTTTCCGCGCTTGTGCCGCAAGAACTCGGCGGCGGCGGTGCCAGCCATCGCGACATGGCCGCTTTCTTGCGCGGGCTTGCTCATTATTGTCCGTCTACGGCGCTTGCCGTGTCCATGCACCAGCACTTGGTGAGTGCCGCGCGTAAGAACCATCAAGACGGCAAGCCGGGCAGGGCGTTGCTGGAGAAGGTTGCCGCGGGCGAGCTGGTGCTGGTCAGCACCGGGGCGAATGATTGGCTCGACTCCAACGGCAGCGCGACCAAAGTGGACGGCGGCTACCGCATCTCGGCGGTTAAGCCGTTCGGCAGCGGCTCGCCGGTGGGCGATATTGCCGTGACATCCTGCGCCTATGATTGTCCGGATGACGGTCCGTCGGTGCTGCACTTTCCGCTGCCGATCAAACAAGACGGCGTTACGCTGATGGATGATTGGCAGACCATGACCATGCGGTCCACCGGCTCGCAAACCATGCGGTTTGAAGACGTTTTCGTGCCGGATGAAGCCGTCGGCATGAAGCGTCCGCGCGGCCCCTTCCATATGGCCTTTGCCGTGATCGTGACGGTGGCGATGCCGCTTGTCATGTCGGCCTATGTGGGTGTGGCCGAGGCCGCCGCGGCCATCGCTCGGGACCGGGCGAAAAAGAAGACCGATGATCCGGCGACGCCGTTTCTGCTCGGCGAGATGGAGAATCTGCTCACCACGGCGCAAATGGCCTGCGATTCCATGATCGCGCTGTGCGACGACTTTGCGTTTACACCGAGCGAAACACTCGCCAGTCAGGTCTTGGTGCGGAAAACGATCTGCGCCAATCACGTTATCGCCGCTGCGGAGAAGGCGTTGGAAGCAACGGGCGGCACGGGTTTGTTCCGCAAGACGGGCCTTGAGCGTCTGTTGCGCGATGCCCATGGTGGCCAATTCCATCCGTTGCCGGAGAAAAAGCAACACCACTTTACGGGGCGATTGGCCATGGGCCTCCCGCCGGTCGCGCGCTAACGCACAACCTAAGTTGAAAAGGAATGAAGAGATGAAAACCGCAAACAGCATTTTCGCCAGCATCACGCTCATTGCCGTGACCATTATGCCGGCCGGTTATGTGGCCTTGATGGTGGCCTAGCCGAGAAGCGATCTTAGTAACTGAGAGGCCCCGCAGATGCGGGGCCTTTTTTATGAACGATCAAGAAATGTCGAAGCCCTCATAGCCATTGGTTGCGCAGGAATTGCACAAGTCCATATAGGCGGCGACGTCGGGAAAGTTCAGCAATTGCCTTGGCTTTCCGGGGATATTGGCGCCCATATACCAGCTATCGGCTTTGGGCAGCAGGGTTTCGGCGACGATCTCTTCCATCAGTCCGTTCCAGGCTTCTTCGGCCGCCGCGGTGGGCTCAATGCGCCGCGCATTGCCTTGGCGCATATGCTCCAGCAGCGCGATGATCCAATCCCCCTGGAATTCGGCACAGGACGGGCCGTTGCAGAAACCGGCCGGACTTTGTGGTCCGTACAGGAACAAAAGGTTCGGGAAACCCGCGCTTGCAACGCCCAATTGGGTGCGCACGCCGCCGGCCCATTTCTCTTTGATGGTTTGACCTTTCGTGCCGCGGATGTCGATTTGTGTGATGCCGCCGGTGACCGCATCGAAGCCTGTGGCCAGCACCAATATGTCAAGCGGGATATCGCCGTCCGGTATACGGATGCCTGTGGGCGTCACAGCTTCGATGGGGCATTCCTTCAAATCGATCAAATGCACATTGTCCTGGTTGAAGGCTTCGTAATAGTTTTGTTCGAGTGACGGGCGTTTGGTACCGAAGGGGTGGGGCGGCACGGTGGGCGCAAGTTTCTCGTAAAGGGCGGGATCGTCGATCCGTGCCCGCGTTTTATCCCGCCAAAATTCATAGGCCAGCAGATTGGCCTTTTCGTCGCGGCCGATATCCATGAAATTGGCCGCCCAGAAGCGCAGGCCACCGGCCTGCCAGAGCTGTTCGAACACGGCGTCGCGGGCTGCTTTCGTTTGATCGAGGGCGGCGTCCTCGCGGGTGACGAAGTCGAAACCCGCCGGGCCGTTGTGGCGGCTCTTGAAACGCTTGGGATAATCGGTTTTATCGCGATCCTGTTCTTCCGTAGACAGAGGGTGCTGCTGCATGGGCAGGGCCAAAATGGGTGTGCGCTGGAAGACGGTCACTTCGGCGGCTTCTTTTGCAGCCTCTTGGATCACCTGGACGCCGCTGGCGCCGGTGCCGATGACGCCGACCCGTTTGTCCGTGAGGTCGAGGCCTTCTTGCGGCCAATGGGCCGTGTGATGGCACGGGCCCGCGAAACGATCGAGACCTTCAATGTCGGGAACATAGGCTTTTGCGGCGAAGCCGGTGCACAGCACAAAGAACTGGGCCCGTAGCGTGGCGCCGTTTTCGGTTTCTATTTGCCATTGGTTTTGGGCTTCATCGAAGGAAGCGCCGGTCACGCGCGTGTTGAATGAAATGTCCCGGCGCAGGTCCAGCCGGTCGGCGACATAATCGAAATACCGGCGTAACTCGTCCCGGCCCGGAAACCGTTCGGTCCAGTTCCAGTCCTGCCACAGCGTGTCCATCGAATATTCGTAGATCGGCACGTGGGTATCGACCCGCGCGCCCGGATAGCAGTTCCAATACCAGATCCCGCCGGGCTCGGCGCCGGCTTCCAGAACGCGGACCGAGAAGCCTTTCTCCCGCAACCGGTAAAGCTGGTACAGACCGGCGAAACCGGCGCCCACGACGATTACGTCATATGCGTCCGGCGACGATATTGAGCCATTTCCCATTGCGCTCGCTCTGCACTATTTCCGGGCCGGCCGGATCATCGGGTAGAGCGGCGGCGAGGCCCCATGCTGTACCTCGCCCACGGTTTCAAAACCATGGCGCTCATACAAGCTCATATTGCGCGGGTTGGACGATTCCAGATAAGCGATCGCGCCGTCTTCATCGACGCGTTTGAGCACATGCTTCATCAAGGCGGAGCCGAGGCCCTGGCCGAGATAAGCGGGGTCGCACGCGATAAAATTCAAATACCAGTGGGGCCCGTGAGGGTGCGCGTCCCGCAAGCTGAGGCCGATATTGACCAGATCGTCCAAGATCTCCGGTCTGGCGGTTTCCGCCACAATGGCACCCATGGCATCGCCATCGGTGGTCACCCCGGGCGGCAACCACAGAGCGGCGGCCTTGAGCCCCTCCACCGCGAAGGCGGTGCCGTTTTCGAAGGCGCTCCCGGCCGACGCGCGCACGAAACGCGGCTTGGCGCTGAGGAAAACCGATGCTTCCGGCCAGATCCAGCGCTGTACGGGATCCGTGGAAAAACCAAGGGCGATGGTTTGTATCGCGCGGTCCTGATCGGATTCAGAGACCGTGTCGATGGCCGGCAGGGACATGAGCGTTTTCTCCTTTTCTTATGCTCTTTGCCCTAGCATACATGGCCGCTAGCGATAAAGCCGTCCGATAATCGCTTTCACGGCCCTTTCCCTCTGGGCCTTCGGCATGTCCAGAAGGCGCTTGGGGCGGCCCGCATTCAGCAGGTCGGCGAGCCCATGCACGATCGACCAGGCGGCCATGACGTCGATCATCGCGCTTTCATCTGTATAGGGATCTTT
>JANQMY010000187.1 GCA_028279895.1 Alphaproteobacteria bacterium | reverse complement strand
CCGGCCTGATCGACCAGGTTCAGAAAGACCACGCGCGTATCAATTGTACCATCACCGTCACCATCGAAGCTCAAAACGAAGTTGGCGCCGTCGACCGCGATGAAGGTTTCATCTGCCGCCATGGTCAAGAGAACCGGTTGGCCGGCTTCCAGGCTTATCTCTTGGGTTTGCCCGGTTGCCGGCTGCGTTACGACAAGGGGTTCGGGCGCGGCAGCCTGACCAAGCGCAATTGCACTAGCTGTGCCCGTCTCGACAGATGAGTCCGTGCGCTGGCTGTCCAACTCGCTTTTCTCGGACGTTTCTGTCGACGACAGGTTCGATTGCTGCTCAGTCATGCCGATTGACCTTTCCCAGATCGCGTCGAAATCCCATTGAACATTCAGGCTCAACAACGCTTTGGTTAACACCAGATTAACAGTGGCCAGAGTGTGGGGATGTCCGCGAATGCCGTCAACGCGTTCGCAAGGAAAAACTATACAAATATGTATGATTTTAGTTAATGCGCCGGAGAGCATTCGGCCAGGTAAGGGATTATAAAATCATTTGTTGATAGTGAGATAGCATGCAAATCTCAGCTGCCGGGTTCAGGGACGGTTCCGGCGTTTTGCGATCGTTGAGGGAACTCAAACAGGCCTTCGGGTGCACAACCGATGATGATCCGACCGATGAGGACGATGACTCTGTGCCGACTCACAAAAGGAACCCGACCGCTTTTGCGGCTGGCGGGGGTTAGGCCGTGACTGCGCGAATCATTACAGTGGCGAACCTCAAGGGTGGCGTCGGCAAATCCAACATTGCCGTCAATCTAGCCTGCGAACTGGGCGGCGGGTCACGACGGGTCGCACTGGTGGACGCGGACCCGCAAGGCACGTCCACTCATTGGATGTCCAGAGGACGTTATCCCGCGAAAATCTACACGATTCCGCTGGAGGATGAGCGCGGAGCGCAACGCTGGATGACGAAGGTGCTGTCGATCGAAAGCGACTTCGTATTGATCGATTGCCCGGCGCATTCCCGTGCCGTCACCGAGACAGCCTTAAGCCTCTCGCGGCTTGCGATCATTCCGCTTACGGCTTCGGGTCCGGATCTGATTGCAACCACCAATGTTCTGAACCTGATTGAGACCTCGCGATCGATCCGTGACAGCAATGACCTGAGTTTCTTGCTGGTCCCTTCGAAAATCGACCACCGCACAGGCGCGGGACGGCGTATTGGCGATGTTTTACGACATCTTGGCGACGTCGTTGGTCCCGAGGTACGACAGCGCACCGCTTTTGTTGACGCTTTTGGCGAACGCAAATGGATTGGCGACTTCGCACCAAAGAGCGATGCCAGGCTTGATATTGTAAACTTGGCCAATGCGGTTTTGGCTAAACTGGAGGAGATAGAGCGGTTTTCCGAAGATAATCCCGCTGCTCAGGTGTCTTAGTTATTAAAATCCTTGACCAATTCTCTGTCTGGTCTGACTTTAACCCCATTAAACCAACGTTGATTTGCCGGAAACGGTTCTACCATCATCTCACGTTTGTAATTTGTTTGTCCCTTGACGTTTGCCGCGTTAACGGGGGATTAGAAGCTCAAACACTAAAACAGTGGGTCTTCGTCCTGCTACGCCGGGCGGACCGCACCGAATGTATCCGGGATTTTACACTGCTATGCTGACTTCAGAAAAGATTGCCGTTATCGGTTTGGGCTATGTTGGACTGCCATTGGCTGTCGCTTTTGCCAAACACTTCGAAACCGTCATCGGCATCGATATCGATAGCCGCCGGATCACGGCCTTGCGCGCAAACGAAGATTGGACCGGTGAAGTCACATCTGAAAATCTGGCGGCGTCTTCCATCCGGTTTACAGACACTGCGGCCGATCTTGAGGGGGCGACTTTTTTTGCGATCACCGTGCCGACGCGGGTTGACGGCGACCGGCGCCCCGATTTGGGTGCAGTGAAAGGCGCCTGGCGGATGATTGGGCCCTAC
>JANQMY010000151.1 GCA_028279895.1 Alphaproteobacteria bacterium | reverse complement strand
GGGCACGGGCCGCTACCGCCACCAACACTTCCCGCGTGCTTTCGTTCAGCTCGGCGCCGGCAAAGCCGTCGGGAAATTCTTCCGCAATAAAGCCGGTGGTGAAATCGCCCGCACGGAAACGCGGATGGGTCATCACAGCGGACAGGAACGGAATATTGTGCTGAATGCCGTCAATGTAGAACTCATCCAGCGCCTGGCTCATATGTTCGATGGCCGTCGCCCGATCTTCCGCATGCACACATAATTTCGCGATCATCGGATCGTAATAGAGCGAAATTTCGCCGCCCTCTTGCACGCCGGTGTCGTTGCGCACCTTGTGACCTTCTTCGTCGGATTCCGCCGGCGGGCTGTAGCGCACCAAGCGCCCGATCGACGGCAGGAAATTCCGGAACGGATCTTCCGCATAGATCCGGGATTCAATCGCCCATCCGCTGAGCTGAACGTCGTCCTGTGTGTGCTGAAGCTTCTCGCCCGCGGCAACGCGGATCATTTGTTCCACCAGGTCGAAGCCGGTGATCAGTTCCGTCACCGGATGTTCCACCTGGAGACGGGTGTTCATTTCCAGGAAATAGAAGTTCCGGTCTTTATCCACAATGAATTCGACGGTGCCGGCAGATTCGTATCCCACCGCTTTGGCCAAGGCCACCGCTTGCGTTCCCATGTCCGCTCGGGTCTGCGGGTCGACAAAGGGGCTGGGCGCTTCCTCGATGACTTTTTGGTGGCGCCGCTGAATGGAGCATTCCCGCTCGCCCAAATAGATGGCATTGCCGTGCTTGTCCGCCAGTACTTGGATTTCGATGTGCCGGGGCTCGCTGGCGAATTTTTCGATAAATGTGCGATCATCGCCGAAGCTCGACCGCGCCTCGTTCATGGCGGATTGGAAGCCTTGCGCCACTTCGTCTTCGTTATAGGCCACGCGCAAGCCCTTGCCGCCGCCGCCGGCCGATGCCTTGATCATCACCGGGAAACCGATTTCCTTGGCGATGCGCACGGCTTCATCCGCATCCGGAATAGCGCCGAGGAAGCCGGGAATGGTGTTCACCCCTGCATTCTGCGCAATCTTCTTGGATTCAATTTTGTCGCCCATGGCGGAAATCGCGTCGATGTTCGGGCCGATGAAGGCGATGCCCGCCTGATGCAGCGCCTTGGCGAACTCCGCATTCTCCGACAGGAAGCCATAGCCGGGATGCACCGCTTCCGCGCCGGTTTGCTTGATGGCATCCAGGATCTTGTCGATCACCAAATAGGATTCAGCCGCCGGCGGCGGGCCGATAAACACAGCCTCGTCGGCCATCTCCACATGCAGGGCATCGGCATCCGCTTCCGAATACACGGCCACCGATTTGATGCCCATCTTGCGGGCGGTCTTGATAACCCGGCAAGCAATTTCCCCGCGATTGGCGATTAGTATCTTTGAGAACATGCGCTAACTCTTACTTTTCTGATGAGCCCGGATTAAAGCGGGATGTTGTCGTGTTTCTTCCAGGGGATGGACTGGTCCTTGGTGGCCAGCATCGCCAACGCACGGGCCAATCGCCGCCGCGTCGAATGAGGCATGATGACTTCGTCGATATAGCCGCGCTGGGCCGCCACGAAGGGGCTGAGGAAGCGGTCCTCATACTCCTGGGTGCGTTTGGCAATCGCGTCTTCGTCGCCGATCTCCGACCGGTAGATGATTTCCACCGCCCCTTTGGCGCCCATCACGGCGATCTGCGCCGACGGCCAGGCATAGTTCACGTCGCCGCGAATATGCTTCGACGACATCACGTCGTAAGCACCGCCAAAAGCCTTCCGTGTAATGACGGTCAATTTGGGCACTGTGGCCTCGGCATAGGCGAACAACAATTTGGCGCCGTGTTTGATAATGCCGCCATGTTCCTGGCTGGTGCCCGGCAGGAAGCCCGGCACGTCCACGAAGGTGACCAGCGGAATGTTAAAGCAATCGCAGAAACGAACGAACCTGGCCGCCTTGCGGCTGGAATTCGTGTCCAAGCAACCAGCCAGCACCATGGGCTGGTTCGCCACAACACCGACCGTGGAGCCTTCGATGCGGGCGAACCCGGTAATGATGTTTTTGGCGAAGTCTTTTTGAATTTCGAAGAAATCGCCTTCATCCGCCACCTTGGTGATCAGCTCCAGCATGTCGTAAGGCTTGTTGGGGTTTGACGGCACCAACGTGTCCAGCGACATCTCCAGACGATCCGGTTCGTCAAAGACGGGACGGACCGGCGGCTGTTCTTTGTTCGACAGTGGAAGAAAATCGAACAAGCGGCGAATGCCCGCCAGCGCTTCCACATCATTGTCGAAGGCGCCATCGGCCACGGACGATTTTTGCGTATGCGGCGTGGCGCCCCCCAGATCCTCCTGGGTGACTTCTTCCTGCGTGACCGTTTTCACCACATCGGGACCAGTCACGAACATATAGGAGGTGTCGCGCACCATAAAGATAAAATCCGTCATGGCCGGCGAATAGACGGCGCCACCGGCACATGGCCCCATAATGACCGAGATCTGCGGTATCACGCCGGAGGCCAGCACGTTCTTCAGAAAAACGTCCGCATACCCGCCAAGGGAGTCGACGCCTTCCTGGATGCGCGCCCCGCCGGAATCGTTCAGGCCAATGACCGGCGCGCCCACATTCATGGCCATTTCCATGATCTTGCAGATCTTCTTGGCATGGGTTTCCGACAGCGACCCGCCGAAGACCGTGAAGTCTTGGCTGTAAACATAGGTGAGGCGGCCATTGATGGTGCCCCAGCCGGTGACCACCCCATCACCCGGAATTTTGGTTTCCTGCATACCGAATTCCGTGGCCCGGTGCTCGACAAACATGTCGAACTCCTCGAAGGACCCCTCGTCCAGAAGCAGCTCTAAACGCTCTCGTGCCGTGAGCTTGCCGCGCGCATGTTGTGTGTCTATGCGCTTTTGACCGCCCCCAAGACGGGCTTCAGCACGCTTCTGTTCTAGACGATGAAGTATCTCCTTCATTCTCCCCTCTGATCATTTTTGTTACGGGTAGCGTCGATGGGGTGCCCGAAGGCAGCACCCAGCCCCCTCGAAGCCAGTGTGACATAGCACCCCCCTTGGGGGTTGCCAACGCTCAAAGCAGGCCACCCGCCGGGAAACCCTGCGAAATTAACCATATTTCCGATGGAACACAGCAAAGCGGACGGCGTCGGTCAGGTCAGCTTTGAGCCGCTGTTCCCGTTCCATGGCCTCCGCATCGGTACCCCATCGCGCCTGCTGCCAGCGCTCATCGACCGTTGCCGCCTCCCACGCCTGATCTGCCGACAGATGGCCCGACGTGGCGGCGAGCCCAATGACCATGGAGCCGGCGGACGTGGTCGCCACATGCAGGGCCGTCAGATATTGCACGGAGAGGCCCTGCACATAAAG
>JANQMY010000120.1 GCA_028279895.1 Alphaproteobacteria bacterium | reverse complement strand
GACATGGATGTCGGCAACTTTCCCATCCGCCCCTATTGGGGCGGCGGTCTGGGCGCGGCGCTCGTCAACTACAATGTGTCGCTGCTGAACGGCGAACCGTTCGACAACGAAACCACGAATTTCGCCTGGCAGTTGACCACGGGCGCGCGGACCCATGTGACCAAGGGCCTGTTCCTGGACGTGAACTACACCTATAGCCGCACGCGGGCGCCGGGCGTTTCCTCGTTCATCACGGCCGCCGGCGGGAATGTTGGGCTGGACATCCAGCGCATCGGTCTGCACGGCGTGCGCGGCGGCTTGGGCTTTGAATTCTAAAAGCGCCCCCTCTCCCATGGCATAGCCTTATCTGCGCCGGAACCTGAGACATCACCGTTCATCGTGAACGCACCTTCTTCCTGAGATGATAGGTCAAAGCAAGGGCCAAGGCATGGCGCAGCGCTTGTTTGGGCAAGGGCCTTGCCACATCCATAATCAGTGCCCGATTGCCCTCGAACGCGAAGTCTTCCGGATACATCTCGCGAACCGTCTCCACCAGATTTGTCTGACAATGGAAGAAGACGGCGACCGCGTCGTCCCGGCCTTTCGCCTTGTCGATGCGGATGGTGCTGCCGCTTTTTGAGACCGGTGTGAGATAGCTGGGTTGCCCCCATCTCAACGCTTCTTCAAGCGGCCCGACCCCGTCGGCCTTCCGCGCCGTCTCGAAGATCAGCTTACGGATGGCTTGAAGTTTGGTTTGAACGCGCTTCGGATAGGCGCCGAAAACCTTGTCGATCTTTGGGTTAGGCTTCATTGTACATATACCTAGCCGCCCGCTCCCCCGTCCCAACCACCCGATAGGATACCCTGGGGGTGGTTGGGACGGGGGAGCGGGTTGGCAAAGCTCATTCGTTAGAATTGCTTGAACTTCTTGATCTTGCCTTTCACTTCATCGAATGAGGTGCGCGGATGGCGGTTGAGACCATAGGGCACCCAGTATGAATTGGTCAGATCGAATACATCGCCGTCGGCGGTTTGAGAATCCTTGATGGCGTCCTCGATCACATGGCAGGCCCATCGGTCGCTCAGACCACCCGAAATCCGGTCGACGGCAATCTCGGGATAATAGAAGCACACATACTTGCCTTCCGGCACTTTCCAGTCGCCGACAATGACCTGGTCCTGCCCAGGATACCACAGATGCGCCTTCCCCGACGCCGTGGTGTATTCCACCTGATTGCCATGCAGCGGACCATAGGAAATACGCGTTTTATCCGCATATAGAGCCGCGATTTCGGCGGCGTCATGCACGGGCGCTGCGGCAATTCGTTCCTCCAATCCTTCGCACAGGAAGTCACGCTCCACCTCGTCAGGTTCCATGGGCCCGCAGCCGGTGATCAGTTTGAAGGAATCCGCGCCCCGCGGCTCTTCGATGAGACCACACATGCCGTAAAGCGCGCTGGTGGTATAGGTGACCGGCCCGCATTTCTTGAAACGCAACGGCATGCCGGTACGCGGATCGGTTTTGCAGGCGGCCAGCACCAGCGCGGCGCAGATCAACGTGCCGGCCATGCGTACCCAACGCAAAGAACGTAAATTCCCTGCCACCATGGGCTGAGTGTAGGCGGGGCCGTGCGCCTATGACAAGCAGTTCCGAGCTGCCTACCGCCCGGGGGTTGAACGCGCCAGCGCCTTAAGCGCCTCCGGATCGTGGGCCGCGCGGGCCTTTGGAGATGGCGCGGCGGAGCGTCTGCCGCGTTTTGCCGCCCAGGAACTGCTGGCCGTTTTGGAGACCAACGCGGCCGCCTTTCGCCTGCTGATGGATTATGCTGAAGATGAGACGAACCGGCGGCGCATCATCGACGAAATTGCCGGCCATTTCCGAACCGCGCAAAAGCACGGTGTCTTTCGCAGAATGAACACGCCGATTGCCGCCGCCGCATACGGTTTGGTGGAAGGCGTCATGAAGCAATGGCTGGCCGATCCGGCGCCCCGGACGAGCACCTATGTGCGGGAACTCGGCGCGGCCCTGGAAGGAATGGTCGTCAAACTGTAAGCACGACCTCGCCCGTCAGCCAAATATCCTCCGAGGTGGACCCGACCCGAATTTCATACGCCCCCGGTTCAATCTGCCAGCCATGGTCTTCAATGTCCCAATGGGCAAAGGAATCGGGGCGCAATTCAAGGGCGATGGATTGGGTTTCCCCCGGCGCCAAGGCAATTTTCGTGAACGCCTTCAGTTCCTGAAACGGACGCGCGACCGCACTGTCCTTCGCCCGTACATAGACCTGCACCACTTCCTGCCCCGCCAGCGCACTTTCATTGGCCACATCCAGCGTCACCGTTACCGCAGTGCCGACCGGCACCGTTTCCGGCACATGCAGATTATCATAGAAGAAGAAGGAATAGCTTAATCCGTGTCCGAACGGATATTGCGGGATGATGCCGCGAGACTGATACCAACGATAGCCGGCAAAAACACCTTCGCCATAGCGCACATGCCCCCGCTCGCCCGGATAGGAGGTATAAGCCGGCGTGTCTTCCAACTGATACGGAAACGTACAGGGCAGCCTGCCGGATGGGTTTGACGTGCCGTCCAATATATCGGCTAGCGCGGCGCCGAATTCCTGCCCGGGAAACCAACACCACAACACCGCATGGGCCTTATCGAGCCAGGGCATTTCCACCGGACTGCCCGCATTCACGACAACCACCGTATTGGGATTGGCATCCAGCACGCGGGCAATCAACTCGTCTTGTTTCCCCGGCAACGCCATATCGTAGCGGTCATTGCCTTCGGTTTCCCAGTCGGCATTCGTCCCCACAAGGAGGATCGCCGCATCCGCATTGGTGGCCGCGGCCACCGCGTCGCCCATCAGCGTATCGGACACGGGCAGTTGCACGCCAAAGCGAACGCCCGACAGCATTTTGTCGGTCGTCCGGGCATATTCGATGACGAGTTCATAGGACTGCCCCGCCTCGAGGGAAATTTGGGCGCGCTTTTCCGCAGTGCCAAACCCAAAAAACGAGTCGCCCGGCGTTTGATCCGACCAATTGTCGATCAATTCCTCGCCGCCAATCTTCAAGCGCGCCAGTCCGGCGCTCATCAAGCCGAATTCATACATCCCCGTTTCAGACGGCGTGAACCGGCCCGACAGGCGGATCGAGAAAGGCCCGCCAACGCCGGCCGCTTCCTGCGACCCAAAGAAGACCATACCCCGTGTCTGAATCTTGGTGACCACGGGGTCTCCGATAAAACTGTCGCCCGCAAACATCTCATAGAGGAACCCCGCTTCATTCTGCCCTTCGGCGGTCACCTGATCGGTCGGAATGAACGGGACATATTTGTTGGTCAGACATCCCCGTTGAAAATCAATGGCTGCGGTGTCAGGCCATTTACCGGTCAACGCCTCCAGTGGGTGGCGCGCATAATGCGGTAACACGCCTGCGCTACCGCCGCCCTGGATTTGACCTCGTTCCGCATTCGGACCGATTACCGCTATGCGTTTGAGCGCCGTGGGGTCCAGCGGCAGGATGTTTTCATTCTTAAGCAGCACGAAGCTCTCGGCAGCCGCTTGTTTGGCGAGCTTTTGGTGTTCCGGCTTGTTGACCGCCTGTTCCGCCTTCGGCGCCGGATCATCCAACTTGCCCGACCGCTCCAGCAAGAAGAGTAAGCGGTACACTTTGTCGTCGATGACGGCCTCCGGCACATCACCTGCCCGTACGGCTTCCAAAAGCCGGGCGCCCATGGTGCGCGCGGGCCCCGGCATTTCCAAGTCGAGACCCGCAATGGCATTGCCCACCGTTTCGCGGGCACCGCCCCAATCGCTCACCACAAAACCGTCAAAGCCCCAGTCATCTTTGAGAAGGTCCGTCAGCAGATCTTTCGACGACGCGGCATAACGGCCGTTCACCCGATTATAGGACGACATCAAGCTCCACGGCTTCGCTTCTTTCACCACACGTTCGAAGGGATAGAGGTAAAGCTCATGCAGCGGACGTTCATCCACATCCGAACTCATGGAGTGACGTTCGTATTCGGAATCGTTACAGATAAAGTGTTTCGGACACGCCCCGACCCCTTCGGCCTGAACGCCCTTGACGAAGGCAAGCGCGATCTCCGCCGTCAGATAAGGGTCCTCCGAGTAGCACTCGAAATTCCGTCCCCCCAACGGGGTGCGCTGCAGATTCATGGTCGGCGCCAGCAGCACTTGCGCATCTTTCGTCTTAGCCTCTTCGCCCAGCGCCTGCCCTACCTGCTCGATCAGCGCCGTGTTCCAGGTGGCGGCCAGCGCGCTGCCCACCGGAAAACAGGCTGCCGACACTTGGGTCATGAAATCGCCCCGTGCCCCGTTAGGGCCGTCTGTCATTTTGAAGGGCGGAATGCCCAACCGCTCAATCCCGGTGGAGAGCCAGAGGGCCGACCCTGCCGCCATGGAAACCTTCTCTTCCAACGTCATCTGGGCGAGAAGTTCGTCGATTCTGGAAGCTGTCATGGAAACCTCTTCGGCGTGCAGACCGGCACAAGAGCTACGCTATATCCTGTCCATTACCTTTCACGCCGGGCACTGTCCATCCCCGGCAATATTGCCGCACGGGGTGAGCCGAACAGCGGCCCCTGCCGTACAAAGCCGGACACGCACCAAAACAGATCGCCATGGCCGTTCAAAACCTCATCATTGTGTTCGGAGATCAGCTCTCCCCCCACCTCGCGTCGTTGAAAGCCGGCGCGCCCGATACCGACGTGGTGTTGATGGTGGAAAGCAAGCGCGCGGCATCAATCGTGCCTTATCACAAGAAGAAACTCGCATTTCTGTTTTCCGCCATGCGGCACTTTGCCGAAGAACTGAGAGAACTGGGCTGGACCGTCGATTATGTGCGGCTGGATGCCCGCGGCAACACAGGATCGATGACGGACGAGGTGGCGCGCGCCGCCAAACGGCACAAACCCGCCCAAATTACCGTCACAGAGCCGAGCCGGTGGCCAGCGCGCCAAGCGATTCTTTCCTGGGGGGATCGTACCGGTTGCCCTGTTCGCCTGCTCGACGACGACCGCTTCATCTCCAGCATCGCAGAGTTCGGCCGCTGGGCCGATGGCCGCAAACAACTGCGCATGGAGTACTTCTATCGCGACATGCGCCGCAAGACCGGCCTGCTTATGGACGGCGATCAACCCCATGGCGGCAAATGGAATTTCGATGCCGACAATCGCAAACCGGCACGCGGCGACTTGTTTATGCCGGCGCCCAAACGCTTCGGACCGGATGACATCACAAAAGACGTGCTGGCGCTGGTGGACAAACACTTCAGCGACCACTTTGGCGAGCTGGCGCCGTTTTGGTTCGGCGTCACCCGGAAGCAGGCACGGGCGGCCTTCAAGGCGTTCCTAAAGAACGCCCTGCCCTTTTTCGGGGATTTCCAAGACGCCATGCTGGCCGATGAAAAGTTTCTTTATCATGCCGTGGTCTCGCAATATCTCAATGTCGGATTACTGGACCCATTGGACCTTTGCCGACAGGTAGAGGCGGCGTACCGCGACGGGCGCG
>JANQMY010000009.1 GCA_028279895.1 Alphaproteobacteria bacterium | reverse complement strand
CGCCGCCGTAAACGCACCGATATTGATGCCCATGTAGAAAATGGTGAAGCCAGCGTCCCGTCGCGGGTCGCCCTCCGCGTAAAGTGCCCCGACAATGGTCGATATGTTCGCTTTAAGATATCCGACACCGCAAATAATCAGGGCCAGCGAGAAATAGAAGATTTGGGTGTAAATCGGACGGCGTTCGACGGTGACGGTCCAGTCCGGGGCCACGGTGGTCACGGCCGCGGGGCCTTCAAACGCCATCCCGAAATGACCGAAGACCAGAAGGATCGCGCCCAGGGTGACCGCTTTGCGGGCGCCTAAATAGCGATCTGCCAGAATGCCGCCCAACACCGGTGTGAGATACACCAAGGCCGTATAGGCGCCATAGATGGCGTAAGACTGGGTGTCGGAAAACACAAAATGCTGGGTGAGATAGAAAATCAGCAGGGCCCGCATGCCATAGAATGAGAACCGTTCCCACATTTCCGTCAGGAACAGCACCGCCAGGCCCCGCGGATGCCCAAACCAGGTTTTCTCTACGCTGTCGCCGGTTAGGCCGGCCGCGCTTTCCGCCATACATACTCCCCTGCCGTCCGCATATCAGACTTTCGGTCATCGTGCGGTGCCCGGCAAGGCAAATTACCTAGACTGCCGCAGAAATCCGACATTTTGGGAAGGGGAGGAGTCCCACGTTAGAGGTGTTCCGGCGCATAACTCGCGTAAAAACTATTAAGATTTTCCCTCTTTCGGGTTGTTTTGGGCAGTGTCCCACGCTAAATCTTGGCGAAATTCACTCAGAAGTGGGAAAAATCCCAAATGACATCTTCCCAAATCACTGAACTTCTTAGCCGGGCAGAACGTTTCGCGGAAAACAACGATCTGTCTTTGTCGACGGTTTCGCGAAAGCTGCTTAATGACGGAAAGGGCCTCTCACGGCTAAAAACCGGCGGCCAATGTACGTTGAAGACCTTGGACACGGCTTTGGAAAGGTTGTCGGCGCTGGAAGCCGAGGCCCATGGCACTCCTGCCGCGCCGAACATCATCTCACCGCCGCAAAAAACCGAGATCATCAGCAAGAAAGCGCTGACCCATTTGGACCGGCTGGAAGCGGAAAGCATCCACGTCATGCGCGAGGTGGCGGCGGAAGCGGAAAATCCCGTCATGCTGTATTCGGTGGGTAAGGACTCGGCGGTCATGCTGCATCTGGCCATGAAGGCATTCTATCCGTCCAAGCCGCCCTTTCCGCTGATGCATGTGGACACCACATGGAAGTTCCGGGACATGATCAAGTTTCGGGACGGCATTGCGCGGGATCTCGGCCTGGATTTGATCGTGCACATCAACCAGGAAGGTGTGCGCCAAGGGGTGGGGCCGTTCACCCATGGCTCGCAACTGCACACCGACATTATGAAGACCCAATCGCTTAAGCAGGCGTTGAATCAGTACAAATTCGATGCGGCGTTCGGCGGTGCCCGCCGCGATGAAGAAAAGTCGCGCGCGAAGGAGCGGATTTTCTCTTTCCGGTCGGCCCAGCATGGTTGGGATCCGAAAAATCAGCGTCCTGAGCTTTGGAACATCTACAATACACGGATCAACAAAGGCGAATCGATCCGGGTCTTCCCCCTGTCCAATTGGACCGAGCTGGATATCTGGCAATACATCTATAAAGAAGAAATCCCCATTGTGCCGCTCTACTTTGCGGCGGAACGACCTGTCGTGGAGCGCGATGGCGTGCTGATTATGGTGGATGACGAGCGTATGGAAATGGAGCCCGGCGAAAAGCCCCAGATGAAAAAAGTCCGCTTCCGGACATTGGGTTGCTATCCGCTTACCGGTGCCATCGAGTCCGATGCCGACACCTTGCCGCAAATCATCCAAGAAATGCTGCTGACCAGCACCTCGGAGCGGCAGGGGCGCGTGATCGACCATGATGCGGCCGCATCCATGGAGAAGAAAAAGCAGGAGGGCTACTTCTAATGTCTCACCAATCGGCTCTCATTGAAGAAGACATTCTGGGCTATTTACAGGCCCATGAAAACAAGAGTTTCCTGCGGTTTATTACCTGCGGGAGCGTGGATGACGGCAAATCCACCTTGATTGGCCGGCTGCTTTACGACTCCAAGATGATTTTCGAAGATCAGCTTGCGGCCTTGGAAGCCGACAGCAAAAAGCAAGGCACGCAAGGTCAGAAGATCGATTTCGCGCTGCTGCTGGACGGTCTTGCCGCCGAGCGTGAGCAGGGCATCACCATCGATGTGGCCTACCGGTTCTTTTCCACCGACAAACGTAAATTCATCGTGGCGGATACGCCGGGTCACGAGCAATACACCCGCAATATGGCAACCGGTGCCTCCACGGCCGAGCTTGCGGTCATCCTGATTGATGCGCGCCGCGGCGTGCTGACCCAAACGCGCCGCCACACTTTCATTGCTTCTCTTTTGGGCATTCGGCACATCGTCGTTGCCATCAACAAAATGGATTTGGTCGACTTCGATCAATCGGTCTATGAGCAGATCGAAAGCGAATACAATGAATTCGCAAAAAATCTCGGGTTCCGCAGTATCGTCTGTATGCCGCTTTCGGCCCTGGAAGGCGATAACATCCTGACGAAAAGCGCGCGTACGCCGTGGTATAAGGGCGCACCGTTGATGCCTTATCTGGAAACCATCGATGTGTCGTCGGACCTGTCCGATGATCCGTTCCGCATGCCGGTACAATGGGTCAATCGCCCCAATCTCGACTTTCGCGGATTCTCCGGCACTGTGGTCAGCGGTACTGTGAAACCCGGTGACGAGGTGGTCGTGCTGCCATCGGCCAAGCGGTCTAAGGTGGCGCGCATCGTGACACACGATGGAGACCTGGGAAAGGCGGGCCCCGATCTCGCGGTGACGCTGACCTTGGAAGATGAAATCGACATCAGCCGGGGCGACGTTATTTGTGCGGGCCAGTCTCCGGCGGAACAGACCGACCAGTTTGCGGCGCATCTGTTGTGGATGCATGACGAGGCTTTGTTGCCCGGCCGGCAATACGTCATGAAAACGGCGAACCGGATGATTCCGGCCACCGTCACGGAGCTGAAGCACAAGATCAATGTGAATACGCTGGATCATCAATCCGGTAAGACGCTTGAATTGAACGAAGTGGGGGTCTGTAACCTCTCCACCGGCCGGCCGATTGCCTTCGATCCGTATCAGGACAATCGAGCGACCGGCAGTTTTATCCTGGTCGATCGCCAGACCAATGCCACGATCGGCGCCGGTATGATCGACTTCTCGTTGCGCCGTGCGCAGAATGTGCATTGGCAGGCGCTGGAGGTTGATAAAACGTCGCGGGCCGCGCTCAAAAACCAGAAGCCTTGCGTTTTGTGGTTTACCGGGCTTTCCGGCTCCGGCAAGTCGACCGTGGCCAATCTGGTTGAGAAACGCCTCCATGATCTGGGCCGGCATACCTACACGCTTGACGGCGATAATGTGCGCCATGGTCTTAACAAAGACCTGGGCTTCACGGATGCGGACCGGGTGGAAAACATTCGCCGTGTGGGGGAAACCGCCAAGCTGTTGGTGGATGCCGGCATGATCGTCCTCGTGTCGTTCATTTCGCCCTTCGTGAGCGAACGGCGCATGGCACGCGAATTGGTGGAAGACCGCGAATTTATCGAGGTCTATATCTCCACCCCGCTTGAAGTGTGCGAAGAGCGAGATGTGAAAGGCCTGTATGCCAAGGCGCGCCGCGGTGAAATCAAGAATTTCACCGGTATCGATTCCGCCTATGAGGCGCCGGAGGCTCCCGAGATCGATATCGACACATCCGAAATCGCGGCCGAACGTGCCGCCGCCGACATTGTGCGGTACTTGGAAGAACAGGGCTACCTGGAAGGCTAGACGGTTTAGCAGGCTGCTGAAAAAGTCATTTTCGTCCTTCGAGACGGGCCTGTCGGCCCTCCTCAGGATGAGGAAAACAAACAAAAAC
>JANQMY010000108.1 GCA_028279895.1 Alphaproteobacteria bacterium | reverse complement strand
AAGTAAAACTGAGGACGATAGTTCGAGAAGAACGGCGTATGACGACCCCCCTCTTCCTTCGTCAGGATGTACGCTTCCGCCTTGAACTTCGTATGCGGCGTCACGGAACCGGGCTTCGCCAAAACCTGGCCACGCTCCACATCCTCACGGCCGACACCCCGGAGCAAACAGCCCACATTGTCGCCCGCCTCGCCCTGGTCCAGCAGCTTGCGGAACATCTCAACGCCCGTGCAGGTCGTCTTCTGGGTTTCCTTGATGCCGATGATCTCAATCTCATCGCCAACATTCACAACGCCGCGCTCAATACGACCCGTCACAACCGTGCCCCGGCCGGAGATCGAGAACACATCTTCCACAGGCATCAGGAACGGCTGATCCTTCGGACGTTCCGGCTGCGGGATGTATTCATCAACCGCCGCCATCAATTCGATGATCGCGTCCTTGCCTTGCGCCGCATCGCCGTCTTCCAACGCCACAAGGGCAGAGCCCTTCACAATCGGAATGTCGTCGCCCGGGAATTCGTAAGAGCTTAGAAGTTCGCGGATCTCCATCTCCACCAGTTCCAACAGCTCTTCGTCGTCCACCTGGTCGACCTTGTTCATAAAGACAACGATCGCCGGAACACCCACCTGACGGGCCAGCAGAATATGCTCCCGCGTCTGCGGCATCGGGCCGTCCGCCGCCGACACAACCAGGATCGCGCCGTCCATCTGGGCCGCCCCCGTGATCATGTTCTTCACATAGTCCGCATGACCCGGGCAGTCCACATGCGCGTAGTGACGGTTGTCCGTCTCATATTCAACGTGCGCCGTCGAAATCGTGATCCCACGCGCCTTCTCCTCCGGCGCCTTGTCGATTTCGTCATAAGCAGAAAATTCAGCCCC
This sequence comes from Alphaproteobacteria bacterium, assembly GCA_028279895.1. Taxonomy (GTDB): domain Bacteria; phylum Pseudomonadota; class Alphaproteobacteria; order JANQMY01; family JANQMY01; genus JANQMY01. The sequence goes on along the minus strand of JANQMY010000108.1, from coordinate 5,640 downwards.
GCCCTTCTCAGCAAGAACCTTCGTAATCGCCGCCGTCAAACTCGTCTTGCCATGGTCAACGTGACCAATCGTGCCGATGTTGCAGTGCGGCTTCGTCCGCTCAAACTTCTCCTTCGCCATCTTTTAATCTCCGTATGCTGACGGCCAATCCAATACTCAAAAAGAAAGCCGATGAGGCTTTAGGCGAATTTCGCCTTAACTTCATCGGCCACAGCTTGTGGAACCTGATCGTAATGATCGAATTGCATCGTATACTGAGCACGCCCCTGGGTCATCGACCGCAGATTATTCACGTACCCGAACATGTTGGCGAGCGGCACCATAGCTGAAATCACCGTGGCGTTGCCGCGGGCTTCCGTCCCGGTCACTTGACCGCGGCGGCTGTTCAAGTCGCCAATCACGTCGCCCATATAATCTTCCGGCGTGACCACTTCCACCTTCATCACCGGCTCAAGCAGTTTCGGGCTCGCCTTTTGAACCGCTTCCCGGAACGCCGCCCGGCCTGCGATCTCGAACGCCATAACGCTGGAGTCCACATCGTGATAGGCGCCATCGGTCAACGTCACCTTATAGTCGATGACCGGAAAGCCGGCGAGCACGCCCGCATCCGCAACGCTTGCGATGCCTTTTTCGACACCCGGAATATATTCCTTCGGAATATTACCGCCGACGATTTTGCTTTCGAACTCACGGCCACCGCCCGCTTCTTGCGGTTCGACCGTGAACTTCACGCGGGCAAACTGGCCGGAACCACCCGACTGCTTCTTATGGGTGTAATCGATTTCGTACACCTTGCCGACGGTTTCCCGGTACGCCACTTGGGGGGCACCCACATTGGCTTCCACCTTAAACTCACGCTTCATGCGGTCGACAATGATATCCAGGTGAAGTTCGCCCATGCCTTTAATCACGGTCTGGCCGGATTCTTCATCGCTGGTGACCCGGAAGGACGGATCTTCTTGAGCCAGACGGCTCAAGGCCACGCCCATCTTTTCTTGGTCGGCTTTCGTTTTCGGCTCAACCGCCACTTCGATCACGGGATCCGGGAATTCCATGCGTTCCAGGATGATCGGATGGTTCGGATCGCACAACGTGTCACCGGTAGTCGTGTTCTTGAGACCCGCCAGCGCGACAATGTCGCCCGCATAAGCCTCTTTCACATCTTCCCGGCTGTTCGCATGCATCAGCAGCATGCGGCCAACGCGTTCGCGGTTTTCCTTCACCGTGTTCTGAATGCCGGTGCCGGATTTGAACACGCCAGAGTAGATCCGAACGAAAGTCAAAGATCCCACAAACGGGTCGTTCATGATCTTAAACGCAAGACCGGCCGCCGGCTCGTCGTCAGACGCTTTCCGGTCGCCTTCGGTTTCTTCCTTACCCGGAATGATACCCTTAATGGCCGGCACATCGAGCGGCGACGGCATAAAGTCGATCACCGCGTCAAGCAGCGGCTGAACACCCTTGTTCTTGAATGCCGTCCCATTCAGCACCGGCACAAAGGACAGATTGATCGTTCCCTGGCGGATGCAGGCCTTCAGCGTCTCTTCGTCAGGTTCGTTGCCTTCGAGATATTGCTCAAGCGCTTCTTCGTTCTGCTCGATGGCGGTTTCGACCAGCTTTTCCCGATACTCGGCCGCTTTGTCGGCGAGATCGGCCGGAATGTCCACATATTCGAACTCAGCGCCCAGGCTTTCGTCTTTCCAAACGATCGCCTGCATCTTGATCAAGTCGACCACGCCCGCATATTCGCTTTCAGCACCGATCGGCAACTGCAGCACCAACGGCACCGCGCCCAGACGATCGACGATCATGTCGACGCAGCGATAGAAGTCCGCGCCCGTGCGGTCCATCTTGTTGATGAAGCACATGCGCGGCACGCCGTATTTGTCGGCCTGGCGCCATACGGTTTCCGATTGCGGCTCAACACCCGCCACGGAATCAAAAACGGCCACCGATCCATCTAGGACGCGCAGTGACCGCTCTACTTCAATCGTGAAATCCACGTGGCCTGGCGTATCGATAATATTGATACGGCAGTCTTGCCAAAAACAGGTCGTCGCGGCCGACGTGATCGTGATGCCGCGTTCCTGCTCTTGCTCCATCCAGTCCATGGTGGCAGCGCCGTCATGGACCTCGCCAATCTTATGGCTTTTCCCCGTGTAGTAGAGAATACGTTCCGTGGTCGTCGTTTTACCGGCATCGATGTGAGCCATGATGCCGATGTTTCGGTACTTTTCTAATGGCGTCGTTCTAGACATGACGGATAATCCTTACCGGCCCCCTTGCAGGCCCAAAAAAGTTACCAACGATAGTGAGAAAACGCGCGGTTTGCTTCCGCCATCTTATGTGTGTCTTCCTTCTTCTTGACCGCTGAACCTTGACCGTTCACGGCATCAAGAAGCTCCCCTGACAAACGCCCCACCATCGTGGACTCTTTCCGGCCACGTGCAGCAGTAATCAGCCACCGAATGGCCAAAGCCTGCCGCCGATCCGGTCGCACTTCTACGGGTACCTGATAGGTCGCGCCGCCCACACGGCGAGACCGCACTTCGATCGCCGGCATGACATTTTCCAGCGCCTCGTGGAAAGCCTTAACCGGATCGTTTTTCGTCTTTTCCTCGATGATATCGAACGCCCCGTAAACAATGCGTTCAGCGGTCGATTTCTTCCCCGCGCGCATCAGGGAATTCATGAACTTTGTGATGACCTCGTCGCCATATTTGGCGTCGGGAATGATCTCGCGTTTCTCAGCTCTATGGCGGCGTGACATCTTAACAGTTCCTTATTTCGGACGCTTCGCGCCGTATTTAGAACGGCGCTGTTTGCGGTCTTTCACGCCTTGCGTATCCAGCACACCGCGCAAGATGTGGTAGCGAACGCCAGGCAGGTCCTTCACGCGGCCGCCCCGGATCAGCACCACCGAGTGCTCCTGCAGATTGTGCCCTTCGCCCGGGATGTAGCAGATGGCTTCAAAGCTGTTGGTCAGGCGAACACGGGCAACCTTCCGAAGCGCGGAGTTCGGCTTCTTCGGCGTGGTGGTATACACCCGCGTGCACACCCCTCTTTTCTGGGGGCACGATTGCAGAGCCGGCACTTTGTTCCGAACAACGGGTTTTTGCCGCGGCTTCCGCATAAGCTGATTAATGGTTGGCATGCCTGAACTTTCGTTTGTTTACCAATCGCTTAACGCACAAAAACAGGAAACACGGCGAGGACTTCCGGCCCGCCGGTACCCGTTTCAAATCAGAGGACCCCGCAAGCAACTCAAGCAGGGTCGTGAGCCAAAGTTTCGAATTAGACTTTCTATGGGCAGCGTATAAGCGAACACACCGCTTACGGCCTGCCGTCCAATGCGGTGCGCGTTATATAAGTCTCCACAGGGCAGGTCAACCCGTCAAACGGGCAAAACGCGCGGTTTTTGACGTTTTTTTGTGCGCGGTCCATTGGTTAACGAAAACCAGCCAGATGGCGGCCTCCAGGACTCATTTATAGCAGGTTTCCCGGGACGCCTCCGCTCTATTTTGCTCAAAATTCGACCTCGATGAAATTTTGTGCACTGGGCTGATCTATGTTCAGCCGCGCACGGCAACCAGCTTGGCCGCCGGCCGGTGGAGAAGCGCATCGACGAGTTCATCCCAAGAAACCACTTTGGTGTCGACGTCAAATGGCCTAATCAGCCCGGAGGTGATCCATTCCACCGCCTCGCGATGAACGGCCGCCCCATTGACGCGGCCCGTATGGAAATGAATGCCCCGCATATACATTTCGCTCATCGGGACGGGCACATCCTCAACAATGACCCCGACAGACGTACAATTGCCCTGGGCGGCAGTTGACCGGATGGCGGCGATGAGAGCTGCGGGGTCAAGCGATGCGCAAACCGTGATGTCGTGGGCGGCCATTCTTGCCGGCCAGTCCGTTACCCGCTCGACCTCAGCGCCAAGCTTGCGGGCATTGTCCGCCGCTTTGTCGCTTTGGGTACAATAGGTGATCTTGCTGGCGCCGAACCGTTTCGCAAACAATGTGGCGTAAAGCGGGAGACTGTCGTGGTTCCCAAAGATTAAGACCCGGGACGGCTGACCCTCAGTAAGGTACGGGACGACCGCACGATAGGCATCGGCCACATTATCCGTCACACTGGTGAACCATTCCGGTGGCAGATCGGTGGGCAGTTTCACTAACATATTGTCCGCAAAGGGCACCCGGATAAGGTCTGCGAAAGCGCCGCCCCAATGGCCGGATACGGCGCCTACCCCGAACATCGAGGTTGGCGCAACTTCGCGGCACGCCGCCGAATGCCCGTGTCCGCAGGGCTGGCAATGGCCGCAGCTTGGTTGAAAGGACACCGAAACGCGATCCCCCACAGTGAAGCCCGAGACGTCAGCGCCAGCCTCAACAATGTCACCGACGAATTCGTGCCCCAGAATAAAGGGTGCCGGAAACGGCAACTGTCCGCGAATGATGCCCCAATCCAAATCACATGTGGCAACTGCAATAGGACGGATGATGACGTCGGAGGCGGCCTCAATGCGGGCCTCCTCCATGTCGACCCATTCAATTTGATTGGGGCCCTGGTATTGTAGAGCTTTCATGGGCCAAGACATAAGGCGCGGGCGAGACGCCAGCAAAAGGATGTTTTCCACCCGCCGGTGAACAAAACGCATGAGTCAGACGCACATCGAGACCGGTCAGTGGCAGCGATATGACTAAGACGCAGCAACTTCCGCCGCTGACCTGGATACGCGCTTTCTGCGAGGCCGGCCGTCAGGGAAGCTTCAAGGAAGCGGCCAATCAGTTGGGCGTATCCCCGTCGACCATCAGCCATGAGGTGCGCAAACTGGAAGACTGGATTAATGCGCCCCTATTCGACCGCAGCGGTCGGTCGATCACGCTGACCGAGGAAGGGCAAAACCTGCTGGCCGCCGTGAGCCCGGCCTTTGACCGGTTGGCGGCCGCCTTTCAGGCGTTCGGTCGCGCCGACCGCCAAACCTTGCGCATCGGCATGTTTCCGTTTCTGGCCAGCGAAGTCTTCGTGCCGCGTCTGCCGCGCCTCGAAAATGTGTTGAGCGGGCATCCGATCAAGATCGCCTCGACAAATCATATTGCCGATCTGCGCTCGCCCGATCCGTCCGAACGATTAGATGCGGTGATCCGATACGGCATCAAACCGATTCCGGGCTTCCATTGCGTGGAGCTGACAAAGGTGAGTCTGGTGCCGGTGGTCGCGGGCCATCTCGCCGATGGCGACGTGCCGGCCGCCGGATTGAAACGCATACAGATGGACAACGCCTTTGACGGTTGGAAGCTTTTGGAGGACGCCGGCGTGTCCCTGCCACCCGCCGCGGGACCGTCCGTCGTGGTCGACAATTACGTGTCGGGGCTGCGCGCGGTGGAACAAGGCGTTGGGATCGGCATCGGGCTGCTGCCTCTTGCCGCGACTTGGATTGCCGATGGCCGCATCCGTCCGTGGTCCGAAACGCAAATCCACATTCCGGAGAAGTACTGGTTTGTGTCGGACAAAAGCTCTGCCCACCGCAAACTGCTCGACCGCATTGCCGTCTGGCTTAAAGAGGAGCTGACATCCGGCGGCGGCCCTTAACGACACCAACGCACCCATATAAAAAGGGCCCGGCGATTACG
>JANQMY010000077.1 GCA_028279895.1 Alphaproteobacteria bacterium | reverse complement strand
GCTGGGCCACATTCGGGTTGATGCTGGTGGGATATTTCGGGGCGCGGTTTGCCGGCCAAGGCGTATTGTACAGCGCCGCCAACAACATGCTGCTGGTTTGGTTCGAAAAACGCCGGGGCCTGGTGACCGGCATTCGCGGGATTTTCGTATCGCTCGGTTTTTCCATCGCGCCGCTGATTCTGGCGGCGATGATCGGCCTGTGGGGGTGGCGGGGTGCCCTGTGGCTGATGGCGGCCGTCGTCGGTCTAGGCTTCGTGCTGGTGGCGCTGATCTTTGCGCGCAACGGGCCCGAGGAATGTGGCCTGCATGCGGACGGCGCGGATCATCCGCCCGTGATCCGCGGCAAAGGCGGCGCCTTTGGCGGCGTCACATTGGCGGATGCCCGGAGCGACCCGGTCTTTTGGATTTACGCGCTGGCGCTCGCCGCCCATGCGCTGTTCGGTACGGCGATTACGTTTCATATCGTCTCCGTGTTTGCGGAACATGGCCGTCCCGCGTCGGAGGCTTTCGGCTATTTCCTGCCGGTGGCGGTGGTCTCTGTGTCGGTCAATCTGCTGGCCAGTGCCGTTGCCGATTACACCCCGCTGAAGCCGCATCTGGTGGGCATGTTGACCTTGTTCCTGCTGGGCACACTCGGCCTTTTGGGGTTGAACACCGATTTGGGCTATTGGACGCTCACGATCGGTTTTGGTGCCGGCAGCGGTCTTTGGGTGACGATTTCCACACTCACCTTTATTCGTTTTTTTGGCCGGGCCCATTTGGGGGCCATTACCGGATTGAATGCGTCGATCATGGTGTTCGCCAGTGCCATCGGTCCGGTCTTGTTCAGCGTGTTGCGCGACGTCAGCGGGTCGTATCAACTGGCGATCTATGTCTGTGCGGCGATGCTCTGTACCCTGCTGATTGCCGCCATAGTGATTCCGCAGTCCGACCCTAAATCCCGGCGGTGGCGGGCAGTGCGGCGCGTCCTGACGCGGCGCTGATTAGAGCGTTTCCAGGTGAAGTGGAATCCGGTTCACCGTCCGGAAACGCGTAAAACAAAGATTCTGGAGCCGTATTGTGTTTCAACTAAAACCAAAACGTCTCTAGTCGGGAATTAGATTGCCCGGGTTCATAATCCCGGCAGGATCGACCGCCTGCTTGACCCTGCGTAGCAGATCGACGCCTTCCGTCCCCAAATCCATCGGCAGATACGGTTTGCGCAGTCGGCCGGCCCCATGGTGATGGGCGATGCCGCCGCCATTCTTGGCCGTCGCTTTCATCACACGGTCCCAACACTCGAAATAGATTTCCTCCATTTTTCGGGGATCTTCCTCGAGTGCGGCAAAGGTGAAATAGAGGTTGATGCCGGTTTGATAGACATGGCTTGAATGGGCGGAGGCATTGACCACCCCCGGTACTTGCTTAAGCGAAGCCACCGTTTCCTCGTAGACGGCACCAATGTCGGTCCATTTGGCGGCCACTTCCACCGTGTCCGCGATGATGGTTTGTTCGAACAGCTCTTGCCAGTTGGGCACATGGTTGCGCCGGGCAAGCCATTCTTCACAAACGACGGGGTCAGCGTTGGTAAGGCCCGCTTGCGCAGCAATGGCATAAGCCGCCGCACGTTCCGCATCTACGCGGGCTTCGGGCCCTTCATGAACCATCAACAACAGGGCGTCTTCACCTCTGACATGCTCTTTGAACAGACGGTCGACTTCCGGGTGATCATATTGGCGCATCACCGGCGGGCGCCATTCGCTTTGAACGAGTTGGCGTTGCATATCGAAGCCGGCTTGCATGGTGGGCGCATAAAAGGCGCTGAAACCGCGCTTTTCCGGGGCGCGGCGCAGGGCCAGCGTGACCCCGGTGATGACCCCCATGGTGCCTTCCGCGCCCATCAACAGATGGCGCAGGTCGGGCCCGGCGGCAGCCCGCGGGGCTTTGCCCAGCGTGACCAAATCTCCGTTCGGCAGTACCGCTTCGATGTCGTAGACGATGTCTTCAATGTTTCCATAGGCGGTCGAGAACTGTCCCGACGCCCGGGTCGATACCCAGCCCCCCACGCTGCTCAGCGCGATGGACTGGGGCCAATGACCGATGGTGAGGTTTTTTGCGGCAACGGCGTCTTCCGCGTCCATGCCGTTCTTTCCGGCATCGAAGCCGGCAAGCAGATTGGTTGCGTCGATGAAGCGCGTTTTGTTGAGGGCGCTCATGTCCAGCAAAAGCGTTTTATCGTCCGGAGCCACGCCGGCGCATACGCCGCTTCCAAGGCCAAAGGGCATGAGGGGCGCTTTGTGTTCCGTTGCCACGCGCACGGTCTTTTGTACATCTTCGATAGTGGTCGGACGGATGACCACGCCCGGCATTGGCATCGCGTCGCCGCGCCATGCCCGCAGATTGGCGACGACCCAATAGTCATGGGCGCGCGACCGTAATGTGTTGTCATCGGTGAGAACCTTGGTGGATCCGATCCGGTCTTTCAGGGCGTCGATGAGCTTGGTGTCCATGACACGCTCCTCATGTGAAGGTTAGGGCAGTGCCGCAAGGCTCTCTTCATGCAAAGTGCGGCAATGGTCGATCTGCCGTTTCTTTTCTTCGGGCGACCAGTGTAACAGGTCGGCCATCTTATCGGCGGCAGGGGCCAGTGCCTTCATCCCCCCTTCATGGTCGAACCAGGCCCGTGCACTGCGCCGCACCCAATAATCTTCCAACGTGACGGCGCCTTCCTTCAGGACGGCCTGTTCCGCTTCGGCCGGAACGTTGCCGCCGGCAGCCAGCACATCCGCCGCTTCGCTGCCGTAAAGCCGGGCCAGCCGGTCGATATAGGCGGCGGGCCGGTTGGCGAACATGTCGGACGTCATCAACGTGTCCATGTCGCAATCGCCCCCGGGCAGTAGGGCGGTTTCGGTGTCGCAGGGTTTGACCGTCGCGTCGAGCCGGTCCGCCACTTTGTCCACGATACGCTCCGCCATCTTACGGAACGCGGTCAGCTTCCCGCCCGCAATGGTCAGAATGCCGGCGGGGCCCATCCAATCTTCGTCCTTGCGCGAGATTTCCGAAGGCTTCTTGCCGGGCTGGCTGATCAGCGGCCGCACCCCCGACCAGATCGAGACCACATCGGTCGACGAGATGGGCGTGATGTTGAAGGCTGAATTCATGGTTTCGAAAAGATAGGCGATGTCCGCCGTTTCTACTTTCGGCCAATAATCCGCCGCCGGATAAAATGTGTCCGTGGTGCCGATATAGGTGAACTCGCCGCGCGGCACGACGAACACGGTGCGTTTATCGGGCGCCGTGATGATCGCCGTGCGCGTGACCGGCACGCGTTCCCGCTCGAACACGATGTGAATGCCCTTCGTCAGGGTAAGACGGCTGTCTGCCTCCCCGTCTTCCAGGGCGCGGATCGCATCGACCCAAGGGCCGGCGGCATTGACGATCATCCGCCCACGAATGGCGACCTCGCGGTGCTCATTGGGCAAAGTCGCTTTGGCGATGACGCCGACGGCCTTGTCGCCTTCGCGGATGACTTTCGAAACTTGGGTGTAATTGGCCACGGTTGCGCCGGCGGCCGCGGCCGAGCGCACATTGGCAAGGGTCAGCCGCGCGTCGTCGGTCAGGAACTCGGAATAGACAATGGCCCCATGGATTCCCGCACTATTCAGGGCAGGTTCTTGCTGGGCGAGCTGGCGCGCAGACCAGTATTCATGACGTTCTTTGGGCGGCACCGCCCCGAGCTTTTCAAAGGTCCACAAGCCCGCGCGCAGTTTGGTCGCCGAAATCGTCGAGGCGGCCGGCACAATAAACGGGGTCAAGCGCGCTAAGTGTGGTGCCACATTACGCAGGATTTGCCGCTCGGAGGCGGCTTCCTGCACCAGCGCCAATTCCCCCTGGGCGAGATAGCGCAAACCCCCATGGATCAGCTTCGAACTGCGGCTGCTGGTGCCGGCCGCAAAATCCCGCGCTTCCAGAAGCGCCACGGACAAGCCGCGCAGCGCGGCATCCCGCGCGACGCCGGCGCCGGTCGCGCCCGCGCCGATGACGATGAGGTCGAACGGGTGTTCTTCCAGCGCGTCGAAGAGTTTTGTGCGGTTGCGGAGGTCGAGGTGGTCAGACGTCATCGGCGGTTACACCTCGGAAGCTGTCCAATGGGCGGCATTCATTTGGGTTTACGCTCGCGCAGCAGGCCTTCCTGCGCGATGGTCGCCACATGGGAACCATGCCGGTCAATCACCCAACCCAGCGCCAGGCCGCGCGATCCGATCATGCCCAGGGAGCGCATGTCCAGCAGCAGCCAGTCGTCGGCCTTGACCGGACGGTGGAACCAGACGGCGTGGTCGAGGCTCGCCCCCATAAACATCTTATGGTGTTGGTTCGGCGGCAGATCCCGTTCTTTCGGGTGGCCCGCGCGAATGGCGCGCATGGCATTGGAATCCGTGAGGTAGGCCAGCGCGCAAATGTGATCCAGCGGGTCGTCGGGCAAAGGTTCGGTGAACTTCACCCATTGGCGCGACTGGGGTGGATCGTGGTCGTGACATACCGTGCGGGTTTCGCGGCCGGGCATTAATCGATCGGTCTCCAATTCATCCGGCAGCGGAATATCGTCGAGCTGCGGCGTTTGGATGTCGGGCCCGTCTTCCGGCGCCTGAAATGAAGCGGAAAGGTTCAGAATGGCGCCACCGCTCTGGCGGGCGCCCACCTGTCGTGTGGTGAAGGACTTGCCGTTGCGCAGCCGGTCCACTTCATAGCGCACCGGTTCGTCCAAATTGCCGCCCAGAATGAAATAGGCATGAAGCGAATGGATTTTGTGCTTCACGTTCACGGTCAGGGCGGCCGCTTTCAGCGCCTGGGCCACCACGAGGCCGCCATAGATCCGCCCCCATTCATAGCGGGGACTTTCGCCCACATACGTATCGGGCCCGTGATGTTCGAGCGTCAAAATCTTGGTCACAAGGCGTGCTCATCATGAAAGTGAGGTTTATGGCCGCTCTTTGCCGGAATTATGGGGTTCTGTCAAAGCCCGCCTGATGCCCCGGCCGCGCGGCGGCACGGGTGTGTGAAACGCCCTTTAGTCCGGTGTTTTGCCGCCTTTGAGCACGAAAAATCCTTGTTTCCCCTGCGTCATAGGTGTTCACTTAAAGGGGAAACCCTGGGCCCTTGGCGGCCCCTATGGGCAGCGCGGCTTGGTCCTGCGGACCGGTCCAGCGGTTTCTCGATGGTCATTGACGGTGATTGGTGCGTCCGGAGATGCGCCTTGAAGGGAAACGCCATGCAGCTCAAAGAAATTCTGACTCACAAAGGCTCTCACGTGGTGACGATTGGTGGCGAGGTTATGTTGGCGGCCATAGTCAGCACATTGAAGGCCCATCAAATCGGTTCCGTCGTCGTGCTGGACGGGATGGGGCAGGTGTTGGGCATTATTACCGAGACCGACATCATTCACGCCCTGTCCGATCACGGCTCGGCTGCGCTGACCTTGCGGGCGAAGGCGCTGGCAAAGCAGCCGGTGGTGGTGAACGATCCCGACATGGCCGTGCCGGAAGCCATGCGGCTGATGACTCAACGCCGCGAGCGCCATGTGGTGCTGATGGAGAACGGCGTGCTGACCGGCATCATCTCCATCGGCGATGTGGTGAAGTCGCGGCTGGAATCGACAGAGCTTGAGAACCGGGTGCTGCGAGATGTGGCCAGCGCTCGGATCGCAGCCACGCCGCTGAATTAGGGCGACCATCTGGGTCATTGAAAGGACATGGGGGATCTATAGACTCGTCCCGATTCACGTTTCTCAGTCGGGGGCGCATCAATGGCCTATTTCGTTTGGACACGGCGGCAGACGCTTGCGAGCTTTCTGGCAGGCGCAAGTGTGTTGGCGTTGGGCGGGTGCTCGGACGACGGGGCCGACCTGCCACCTGTAAGCTTCGATCATGGCGTGGCCAGCGGCGATCCACTCAATGACCGTGTCATCATTTGGACGCGTGTGACGCCCCAGGAAGGGACTACGGGGTCGGTGCCGGTTTCCTGGGAAATGGCATGGGACCCGGATTTGCAGTGGATCGCCCGGTCCGGCGACATCGTGGTCGACGGCGAAACCGACTACACGGTGAAGCTCGATGTGGACGGTTTGGCGCCCGGCACACAGTATTATTACCGCTTCCGTGTGGGCGATCAGCTTTCCCCCGTCGGCCGCACCAAGACCCTGCCGGCGGACGATGCCCAGTCCCTCAAAATGGCGGTGCTGTCCTGCTCCAACTATCCGGCGGGCTTCTTCAACACCTATCGGGCGATGGCCGATATCGAAGATTTGGACCTGGCGATCCATTTGGGGGATTACATTTACGAATACGGCGCCGATGGTTACGGCACCGATGTGGGCAACCGCATCGGCCGGTTCAACGTGCCGTCCCATGAAATCATTACACTGAACGATTACCGGCAGCGTTATGCCTTGTACCGCACCGACCCGGACTTGCAGGCGCTGCACGCCCATGTGCCCATGATCGCCATTTGGGACGATCATGAAACCGCCAACAATAGCTGGGTAGGTGGCGCACAAAACCATGCGGAAGACGGTAGCGAAGGCGATTGGGACGAGCGTAAGGCCGCTTTCACGCGGGCCTATCACGAGTGGCTGCCCATCCGCACCCCGTCGCCGGACCTTGCGGCGATCCAGCGGTCGTTCCAGGCCGGATCGCTGGCGTCCATCATCATGGTGGAGGCGCGGCTGATCGGCCGCGACCAGCAATTGGATTATTCGACGGACCTGCCCTTTGTCGAAACGCCCTTCGACTTTTCCGATCCGGCGGCGCCGGTGGCCATCACCGACGAGAGCGTTTTGAACAGCTTGAACCCGGCCGACATCCGAACCGTAAAAACGCCCTTCGATATGACCGGCCCGGTGCCCCAACCCATTCTGGATTACGACCGCCTGTCGGCGTTCGATCCCGAGAACCTGCCCCAGGGGATCGACTATCTTCCGAATGCGGATAAATTCCTGAACGAGATTCTGGCGACGGATGCCCGTGAGCTGCTGGGACAAGATCAGGAACAATGGCTGGACGGCGAGCTGGCGGCGTCCACATCGGCCGGCGCCACATGGCAAGTGATCGGCAATCCGGTGATGATGGCGCGTTTCGTCTTTCCCGACCTGTCGGGCGTGTTGCCGAAAGCGCGCATGGACGAATTGCTGGAAGAAAATCCGCTGGCCCGGCGCTTCATGACCTTCAGCCGGCTGGGCTTGCCCGCCAATTTGGACGGCTGGGACGGCTATCCCGCGGCGCGCGACCGGGTTTATCAAATGGCGCAGGACTCCGGCGCCAACCTCATCGTCTTGACGGGCGACACCCATACGTTCTGGGCGAACGAATTGATCGACTCGCAAGAAGGCAAACGCGTCGGCGTGGAATTCGCCACCACGGCCGTGTCGTCCTCGACGCTTGGTCAAATTCTGAAGATGAAAGACGTCGATCTTGGGGGCGCCGTGGCGGCCGCCAATGAAGAGGTCAAGTTCGCCAATTTCAACGACAATGGCGGCATCGTTGTGACCTTGACTCCCACGGAAGCGCGTGCGGATTATATCGCCATGGATACGGTGGAATCGCGGGACTTTAAATCTAAAACGATCCGCAGCTTCGTTGTATCTCCCAATCAAGATGGGGCCGTCGGACCGCTGCGTCGCGTCTAGACCCCTAGAATTTTGCAACAAAGGGAAACGTCATGGCACGGATCGATGGAAAATGCGCGCTTGTCACCGGGGCGGCCTCGGGCCTGGGCCGCGCAATTGCGGAAAAACTGGCGAGCGAAGGTGCGCGCGTGACGCTGACCGATGTGGACCGCGACGGCGGGAAGGCGGTGGCGGATGCCATCGGCGGCACTGCCCAGTTCGTGGAGCAAGACGTGTCCAATGGCGACCGCTGGGCGGCTGTCTGGGAAGCGGCGTCGAAAGACCAGCCCGTCGACACGCTGGTGAACAATGCGGGCATCACCATTATGGGCTCCATCGAAGACATGGATTATGAAGGCTGGCGCAAGACCTTCGATGTAGATGTGGACAGCGTGTTTTGGGGCTGCAAAACTGCCATTGCCAACATGAAGCAGACGGGCGGCGGCTCCATCGTCAACATCGCGTCGGCCGCCGGCATTCGCGCGAGTTCGGTGCTTGCGGCCTACAACGCGGCCAAAGCCGCCGTCATCATGCTCACCCAATCGGTCGCTCTTCACTGTGGTGAACAGCAAAACGGCATCCGTTGCAATGTGGTGGCGCCGGGCACCATCAAAACGGCGATCATCGATAAGGTGCTGGCGCAAGTGCCGAACCCGGAAGAAACGCTGAAGGGTTTCGTGGCCTCCCATCCCATCGGCCATTTGGGCGAACCGGAAGACATTGCGAACATCGTGCTTTATCTGGCGTCCGACGATTCCAAATTCGCCACCGGCGCCACCTTCACCGTGGATGGCGGATTGGCGCTTTAGTCGGGTCGGCGATCAAAAAATCGGGGGACGCCCAAAGCGGCCGATCCCAATCGCCCTAAAGGTGTTTCCAGAAAACGACCTTGTCGGCCCCCGGTTCATAGAATTCCCGTATGCGCGCCTCCTCGGTGTAGCCGTTCTTGCGGTAGAATGATCGTGTCTGGGCAAGTTCCGGCGTGCCCATGGTTTCCACAAGCAAGATGCGCGCGCCCTGGGCTGCAAGCCGGTCTTCGAGATAGCGCATCATCGCGGATCCGATGCCTAACCCCTGATGTTCGGGCGCAACACCAATGGCCAGCAAGTTCCACGTGCCGTCCGTCATACGCTCGGGTTCGCAAAACCCGAACGAGATCGTAGCGCCCTCCTGCATATAGGCAAACCAGATGTCATTTTTCGACATGTCAAAGTAACCGGAAATCATGTCGTCCAGCATGGCGGCCGGAAACAGCTCGGTCGCTTCTGCGATCTGTTCAATGTGTGGCACGTCGGCTTTTTCGACCGGTCGGATGTTGGGATGATGTTTCATGACGCAATCTTTCTTGAATACATCGGGAGCGTCCGCATGCTTGGCGGAATGTTACGGTGCGCCTTTGTTCCCACCAAGCGTTTGCTAGCGGTTTGTTAGGACTAGTGCCCCATAATCGCCGGCGTTTTCGGCGATTTTTCCGGCGGGCATTCCATGAAACCTGGCGTCTACAAAGTATCGGATCTTCCGACGGACCTGGTCCGTTCCCTTGAGCTTAAGAGCGACTATGCGCTGTTCGATCAAGCGCGCGGCGGCAGCTATCATTTTTTTGAAGTGGAACTTCTCAAGCGTATCAAGAGCGAGCGCCAGCTTATCGAGATCATCCGGTCACCGGTTCACGGGCACTTTCTGGTGCTGGATGGCGAAGTCCAGATCGCGAGCGCCGATGAACACCAATATCACGGCACCTTTGCGCGCGAGTCGCTGGCGTTTCTTCAGGCGCGCAACAGCAAGCCCGCATACACCGCGATGGTTTTCGGCGGCGGCGACGGATGCCTGGCGCGCGAGATGCTGCAAACCAACAAGTTTGGCTCCATCGAAATCATCGATTGGGACAAAGACGTTCTGCGACTGTTCAGCGACGGGGAAATGGCCGAAGTCTTCAACACGAAGGACGTTTTTACGTCGGACGTGGTGAAGGTCTACAGCGAGGATTTTCGCGACTATCGCTTTGAGGATTTGGGCGACACGGTCGACATTTTATACTTCGACCTCACCGACGAAGCTGTGGACGATCCGGCCTGGGCGGGGCAGATGGTCGATTTGCTCACCTATTTTATTGCGGACCAACGGCAGGAACTGGTGCTGGCGGTCCAGCTTGGGTCGCGGTTTTGTCACACGCCGACGGCCAATTTCGAGCTGCTTTTGAAGGCGCTCAATGAAAAGTTCCGTGATCAGAATATCGCGCTGACCCACAAAGAAATCTGTTTCTACATTCCCTCCTATTCGACCTATTGGGCACTGGGGTTCGTCGGCATTTCCTACGCGTAGCGCGGGCAGGATAGAGTTCCTGCGCTGTTCGCTGCGGGTGCAAGACCCATTGGACCACAAATGGGCTGAGTGATCTGTTCCAATGAGCCCCCTAGGGCGGGTTGGAGTTATTCGTGTAATGAACTGACAATGCGATCAATGTGGTGCTCAAGTGTATTTTGTAGATACTTTCTAATTTTGTTTTGAATTCCTGAGTGGTTTTCATTCCAATCCAGCTTATACCAGCGGCGATTGATTTCTGCGCCCTCGGAGCCGTACGATTCCCAATCCTCGAGGCTGTGACGACTCAAATGTTCAAACAGGTAACACTTTGAAAGGCTGGGCGCACAAGATACAGTTAAAACGAACTGGTTGAGTGACTTAAACCTTGGGGTGAATGTAATTTTGGTTTGGATTTTCTCAAAATCGGCATTTAGCTTAAGATAGTATTCGGTCGTGTACTCTTTCCGCCGAAACAATGATGAGTAAATAAAATCATTGTAAAAATCTTTTACCTCCACTCGTTCGGATTTGGCAAAAACAAACCTATCAATACGAGGTTCGCGTTCTAAGACCCTCACGATGAATGGTTTCATTTGACGGTTGTCGTAGAAGGCGCAGCTATCTGATTTTGTTTCGTAATACTCCGTACACAGTGGCTCATTCAAAAAATCATCAGTGAGCGCGTTCAACACTTCCAAAATATATGATGATGCGGTCGGCTTATCTGGGTATTGGGCATCAGATGCTGCTAATAATTCAGCAGGCGATAGTTCTATAGGCGTAGTCGTAACAGATTGATCAGCCCTCTCTTCGTCATCTTTCGGTTGGTCAACTTGCGCTCTAATGGCATCAAAGCGTTTCGCATCGTCGACAAAGTATTCTCTGCTTGCCCCCTGAAGTACGAAATGTGGTGTTTGCGAGCTACTATTTAGATACTTATCCTTCAGGTTAGAGATGATATCTAGATAGTAGATAGGTCCACTTTCTTTGCTCAACAAAGCCTCAGATAAGTTTTCAGTGAAGTGACTAAGGGGATCACCTGCTTGTGATTCTTGATCGCTCAAGCTAGATGCAATCTGGACAAAATCGGAAAATGGTTTCTTTATTTCGGGCAAATAGCTGTTTTCGGACTTGATCAGTGGCGTGCCAGAAAAGCACGCATCAATTATGAACACTGCGAAGTTGGGAGTCGTTGCTCTCACTAGTTCTTGCAATTCCGAATGTGATAACCCCGTCTCATTTGGTTTGGATTCTTTGAAATCGGATAAACAAAAATAGAAATCTGACCCGTTATTGTGACCGTGACCCGTAAAATAGAAGAAGAATTCCCTTATTTCAGTGTGATCGCCGATCGTCTCTCGAATTACATTTTTCAGTTCAGTCGCATTTTGGTTCTGGAGAACGACGATAGAAGAATGCTTGTCGGCAGCTCGGACTAGTCTTTCCATCGTTTTGAGGTCTTCGATGCAGCAGGGTAAGTTCTGAAAATTTTCGTATTCGGAGTTACCCACTAGTATCGATATGCTAGTCATATACCTCACCTAACTTCCGTCGTGTTTGGAAGGCGTAGATTTCTTATTGCGTTATCTGGACTCTGCTTTCGCAGGGCGTAATCAACTATCAGATTCTGATCACTTCTTAAGTGCAGCTCTAAGTTTTGGTTTGTCGACCATCCTGGTGGTTGGAGGCAAATGTTCTTTTTTGCGCGCAAAGCAGACATTGCCTCTCATCTATTCGAGCGGAAGCTTCCGGCGATCAACGGAAGTTCAGCCGCAATACGTTTTCCACAAGACACACCACCCGCGCTACTTGGCCCCCTCGCGCGCCGCGTCGAGCTTCGCCTGCAGCCGCCGCATGCCGGACAGCCAGCGCTCAATGTTGGTTTGCTTGTAGCCCATCCAGGTGTGGGCGATGTCATCCGTCAGGATAAGGAACTTTTCCGCTTCGACGCCCTCGATGACCATCTGCGCCACCTCTTCCGCGGTTTTGATCGGGCCGGCGGCGTTCGACGCGAACGAACCGCCGATCGAGTCCAGCATCGGCGTGGCAACACCCAAAGGCGCTAGCAAGGATGTGCGCACGCCTTTGTCGTGATAGGTGATGGACATCCATTCGGCAAAGCCCACCACTGCGTGTTTGGTGACCGCATAAGGCAGCATGCCTTGGCTGGTGAGGTATCCGGCCATGGAGGCGGTTTGGATCAAATAGCCGTCGCCGCGCTCGATCATTTTCGGGAACACCGCGCGCGTCGTGTAGACATGCGACATCACATTGACGTTCCACTGGGTCTGCCACACGTCGATATCCGTGCGCATCAGGTCGCTGCCCGTCGCGATGCCTGCATTGTTGAACAGAATGTCCACATCGCCGAAATCCGCCTCGGCCGATTTGACCATGGCGTTCACGGCAGCTTCGTCGCCCACGTCGCAGGCATAGGCTTTGCTGCCGATTTCGGCGGCCACGGCCTCTGCCTGTTCCTTGTTGATGTCGACCACGGCGACTTTTGCGCCTTTGGCCGCAAACGCCTGGGCGCAGGCGGCGCCGATGCCGCTGCCGGCGCCGGTGATGATCGTGACTTTACCGTCGAGGTCCATGGCCGTTCACCACGTATCGAAATGCATGATGTTTTCGACGGGCGGACGGTAGGCGGGCTTGAAGTCCGTGCCTTTCGTGTAGGCAATGGGGGTCAGCGCCACCTGCATATATTGATCGTAAGGAATGCCGATGATCTCCGCCACGTCCCGTTCGTAGAATAGATGCGCCATGGTCCAAGCGGTGCCAAGGCCCCGGGCGCGGGCGGCCAGCATAAAGGACCAAACGGCCGGAAGGATCGAGCCGAACACGCCGGCCTGGCCCGGTGCGGAATTCAGCTCCGGCGTATCGGACCGCCCGGCAATGCAGGGGATCATTAACACCGGGGCCCGGCCCAAATTCTCTGCAAGATAGTCCGCCGACGACGCAGACCGGGTTTGGCTTGCTTTCAAGGTTTTGTCCGGGCTGTCCATATGCAGCTTATGGATCGCGATATCGCTTTCCCGGTAAGGGCCGAAGGCCTTTTGGTAATAGTCGGCAATCTTGGCCTTCTTGTCGGGATCGGTGACGAAGACGAACTGCCACCCTTGGGCATTGGAGCCGGTCGGCGCTTGCACGGCCATTTCCAGGCATT
>JANQMY010000049.1 GCA_028279895.1 Alphaproteobacteria bacterium | reverse complement strand
GGGAAGAAGCGCTCAGCGATCAAGAACGCACCGACATTTGGACCCGCATGCTGGACATTCACACGGAGCAACAATTCGTCATCGGCCTGATTTCCGAGGTGGCGCAGCCGGTGGTCGTGCGCAACACGCTGCAAAACGTACCGGAGCGGGGACTCTATAGCTGGAGCCCCGGCGCCCATTTCGGCCTTTACCGGCCGGACCAATTCTGGTTTGCGCCCCCGGAAACCCAGGCGCAGCGCCCGGCACCGTTCACGATCCCGAGATAGACCCGATGCTCCGCTATCTCACCGAACGGCTGATGATCATGATCCCCACCATGCTGGCGATCAGCATGATGATCTTCATTATCATCCAACTGCCGCCGGGCAATTACGTCACCAACCAGATCGACGAGTTGCGTGCCCAAGGGGAAGCCGCCAGCGCGGAGCGGATCGAATATCTGGTGACCCAATACGATTTGGACAAAACCATATTGGAGCAATACGCCATCTGGATCGGCGTGTGGCCCGGAGAACGCGGCTACTCGGGATTTCTTCAGGGCAATTGGGGCTGGTCGTTCGAGTTCAACCGGCCGGTGGCCGAAGTGGTGGGCGAAGGTTTCGTCCTGACCATTCTGCTCAACCTGGCCACGGTCATCTTCATCTATCTGGTGTCGTTTCCGATCGGGGTCTATTCCGCCACTCGGCAATACAGCTGGGGCGATTATGGCTTTACGTTTTTGGGATATCTGGGGCTGGCGACACCCAACTTCCTGCTCGGGCTCATCCTGCTTTACTACTTCAACGTCTTTTTCGGACTGTCCATCGGCGGGCTTATGGCGCCCGAATATATCGACGCCCCCTGGTCCTGGGGCAAGGTTCAATCGGTGCTCAGCCATTTGATCGTGCCGGTGATCGTGATCGGCACCAGCGGCACGGCGGCCATGATCCGCCGGCTTAGGGCCAATCTGCTCGACGAACTTCAAAAACAATATGTCACCACCGCCCGTGCCAAGGGCCTGGGCGAGACCCGGCTGCTCGTCAAATACCCGTTGCGTATGGCGTTGAACCCATTTGTGGCGGATATCGGCAATCTGCTGCCCTCGCTGGTGTCCGGGTCCATCATCGTCTCGGTGGTGCTGAACCTGCCCACCATCGGACCGGTGCTGCTGAATGCGCTCCAATCGCAAGATCATTTCTTGGCTGGGTTCATCCTGCTGTTCGTCGCACTGTTGACGGTCGTCGGTATGCTGATATCGGATTTGCTGCTGGCCGTGCTCGACCCGCGCATCCGGCTGGGCGAGGAGAACCTGCCATGACCGGCCGGGAGCCGCCCAACGACGATTATTATGTCGACCCCGCGCCATTCGATCCGTATACGGATGAGGAGCGAACCGCAGAAGACAGCCTGTCCTTTGCGTCCCAATGGCAGCTCATCTGGTGGAAGTTCAAACGCCACCGTCTAGCGCTCATATCCGGCATCTTCTTGCTGGTGCTATATGCGACCATTCCGTTTTCGGAGCTCATCGCACCGTATAATCCGTCCACCCGAGATGCCGACCACCTTTATGCCCCGCCCCAATCCCTTCATCTTTTTCACGAAGGGCGCTTCGTGGGGCCGTTCGTCTATGGCTATGACTACGCGCTCGATTTGAACTCGTTCAAGCGCACCTATCGGATCAACACCGATAAGGTGCAGCCCTTGCATTTCTTCTGCCGGGGAGACAGCTACCACTTTTGGGGCCTATGGCAGGGCCGTTTCCACTTTGTCTGCCCGGCGGAGGGCGGCACCTTCTTCCTGATGGGCACGGACCGCCTGGGACACGACATGTTCTCGCGCATCGTCTATGGCACACGCATTTCTCTCACCATTGGGTTGATCGGCATTGCCATCAGCTTCGTGCTGGGCGTGTTTTTCGGCGCGCTGTCGGGCTATTACGGCGGTTGGGTGGACAATCTGATTCAGCGGCTGATCGAGCTGCTGCGGTCGCTGCCCGAATTGCCCCTATGGATGGCCCTGTCGGCCGCCCTGCCCGTCACCTGGTCGCCCATCTACATCTATTTCGGCATTACCGTGATCCTGGGACTGCTCGATTGGCCGAGCCTTGCCCGCGCCGTGCGTTCCAAATTCTTGAGCGTGCGAGAGGAGAACTTTGCGACGGCAGCGGTGATGATGGGCGCGTCGCCCGTGCGTGTCATGCGCCGTCACCTTCTGCCCAGCTTTTCGAGCCATTTGATCGCCTCCGCCAGCCTGTCGATCCCCACCATGATCCTCGGCGAAACGGCTCTTTCCTATTTGGGACTCGGGCTCCGGCCGCCGGTTATCAGCTGGGGCGTGTTGCTGAACGAAGCCCAGAATTTGGCGGCCATCCAGTTTTACCCGTGGACAATCGCCCCCATGGCCCCGGTTATTCTGGTGATTTTGGCCTTTAACTTCCTGGGCGACGGGCTGCGGGACGCAGCAGACCCCTATACGTAACGGGCCCGTTACACTCATTACGCCTGCGTTACAGTGTTTCCCGTGCAAAGCGGCCCGGCGGCTCCTATATTTTGAGGGTTGCGATCCGCCAGGAAAGGGCGTGTATGAACGACCCCAAACACCCCTCCCAAGCCGATATCGAAAAGGCCGTCGGCTTGGGCGACACCACACGCCCCACCGCGCCGGGCCTGTCCAGGCGGTGGGTCGCGGGCGGGCTTGCGGTCCTGGTGGCGCTGGTCGGGTGGTTTTGGGTCGGCGGGGACAGCACCCCCCAATATCGCACCGGGGTGGTCACCCAAGGCGATATGACCATCACCGTGACCGCGACCGGTACGCTGAAGCCGGTCAACCAGGTGGATGTGGGCGCGGAAATCTCGGGCCTGATCAACGAGGTGTTTGTCACCTTCAACGATCTTATCGCGAAGGGCGATCCGATCGCTCGTCTGGATACGGATCAATTGGAAGCCCGCGTGGTACAAGCCGAAGCCTCGCTGGTCAGCGCGCGTGCCGGCCTGGCGGAAGCGGAAGCCACCGCGCGGGAGGCCAAGGCTCGCCGCGACCGGGTGGCCAATCTGGCCAAACGACAAGCACTGTCTCAGCAGGAACTTGAAATCGCCGAGGCCACCTATGCACGGTCGGCAGCCGCCGTGTCCAATGCGCAAGCCCAAGTCACCTTGGCGGAAGCCACTTTGAAGATCGACAAGTCGAACCTGGAAAAAGCAATCATCCGCTCGCCGATCGACGGCATTATCCTTGACCGCAAGATCGAGCCGGGACAAACCGTGGCGTCGTCCTTTCAGACTCCGGTGTTGTTCACCTTGGCGGAAGATTTACGGCGCATGCATCTGCATGTGGATGTGGACGAGGCCGATGTGGGTCAAGTAAAGACCGGCCAGGACGCAGCCTTCACCGTGGACGCCTATCCCGACCGCACCTTCACGGCGCTGGTACAATCGGTGCGCAACGCGCCGCGCACCGTGCAGGGTGTGGTTACCTACGAAGCGGTGCTTGAGGTCAATAATGACGATCTGGCCCTGCGCCCCGGTATGACCGCCACGTCGGAAATCACGGTGGAACGGATTTCTAATGCCCTGTCCGTGCCCAATGGGGCACTGCGCTTTACCCCGCCGCTGGCCGAGACCGATACGGCCCCCTCCGAGGAGACGCTGGCAGCCAATTCGGTTCTCTGGGTGTTGGCCGCCGGCCGGCCCCAAGCCGTTGCCGTCGATACCGGGGCCAGCGACGGACGGCGCACGGTGATTGCGCCGGGTGCCATCGAAGCGGGCCGCGAGGTCTTGCTGGACGTCCTGACCCCCTTACGGCGCTAGGCCATGTCGCTGATCACCCTTGAAAACATCACAAAGACCTATGGTGATGGCGACGCCAAGGTGGTTGCCTTGGACCATGTGAACATGACGATTGACAGCGGCGAGTTCGTGGCGGTGATGGGGCCGTCGGGCTCCGGCAAATCCACCTGCATGAACATTCTGGGATGTTTGGATGCGCCGACCCGTGGCGCCTATCGGTTTCGGGGGGTCGAGGTGACGTCCCTCGACCATAATCAGCGCGCCCTGTTGCGGCGGAATTTCTTGGGGTTCGTGTTTCAGGGATACAATTTACTCAAGCGCACGACAGCGCGCGAGAACCTGGAACTTCCGCTGGTCTATCGCGGCGTGCCGGCGCGGGAGCGGCGCGCGCGGGCAGATCATGTGCTGGAGCTGGTCGGGCTGGCGGACCGCGGGTCGCACACCTCGGCGGAACTGTCCGGCGGACAACAGCAGCGGGTGGCCATCGGACGGGCGATCATTACCGAGCCACTGTTATTGCTGGCGGACGAACCCACCGGCAATTTGGACAGCCAGCGCAGCGAAGAAATCATGGAGCTGCTTACCCGCCTTAACCGGGAATCGGGCATTACCATCGTCATGGTCACCCATGAGCCCGAAATGGCGGCGTTTGCCAAGCGGGTCATCACATTCCGGGACGGCCGGATCGCCGATGACAGCGCAGCGTTGCAGGTCGCCACCCCATGATCTGGAATACGGTTCTGCTGGCGCTGCGGGAAATCCGCTTCAACCTCATGCGGTCGTCCCTGACGGCGCTGGGGATCATCATTGGCGTGGCCGCGGTGATCATCATCGTCACGCTGGGGGACGGTGCGACGGCCCGCGTTACGTCCGACATTTCGAGCTTGGGCCGCAATCTGCTGATCGTCACGCCGGGCAAACGCGGCCCCAGCGGCCGCGAAGACGGCACGCCCTTCGAACTGGGGGATGCGAACGCCATTCTGGACGAGGTGGACGGCGTGGCGGGCGTGGCCCCCACGGCCACCAAATCCATCACCATGGTGTATGGCAATCAAAGCTGGTCCACCAGCATCCACGGCACCAATAACGGCTATATGGGCGTGCGGGAATGGGCCCTTGTCTCGGGCCGCGCGTTTACCCGCGGCGAAGAGCGGTCCGGCCGGGCGGTGTGCGTGATCGGCGAAACGGTTCGGCGCGAGCTTTTCGGCTTCCAAGACCCGATCGGCGCAACGCTGCGGGCTAGCAATGTTCCCTGCGAGGTGATCGGCCTTCTCGAGCCCAAGGGCAAATCCACCTTCGGCGCGGATCAGGATGATGTGGTCGTCACCCCGCTGCGCACGTTTCAGCGCCGCATTTCCGGCAATCGAGATGTGAACATGATTTTTGTGTCGGCAGCATCGGCAGAACAAACCACCAAGGTTCAACAAGACATCGAAACCTTGTTCCGGCAACGCCGTAACTTACGCGACGGCGACCAGAACGATTTCGAGGTCAGCGACCTGCAGGAAATATCCCAAGTGGTGGAAAGCACCACTGGCGTCCTCACGGCCCTTTTGGGCGCGGTCGCCGCGGTGAGCCTGATCGTCGGCGGCATCGGCATCATGAACATCATGCTGGTATCGGTGACCGAACGCACGCGGGAGATCGGCATTCGCCTTGCCATCGGGGCGTTGGAACGGGACGTGCTTCTACAGTTCCTGATCGAAGCCATGATGCTGTCGCTGGCCGGTGGCATTGCCGGTATTCTGTTCGGCCTGGTGGTGTCGTTCGGTCTTTCCGAAGTGCTCGGACTGCCGTTCTTGCTGAACATGCCGATTATTCTGGTGGCCGTGGTGTTTTCCGCAGCGGTTGGAATTGTGTTCGGATTTTTCCCGGCCCGGCGGGCCGCGCGGCTCAACCCCATTGACGCGCTGCGCTACGAATAGGGCCTGTACGCTTGGAAACCTTCTATCGCGCCAAGACCACCAGATCGAGGGGGCGGTTCACACCGTCGACCCGGCGTGCGGCGCGCATCTCGAAGGCGTCACCCCCCGGATAACCCTGCGCCACGGCCGCGGCCAGCGCTTCCTGCGTACACAGGGCGCGCACCCCTTCTTCCTTATTGTGCTTTTCGATTTTTGCCGACAGGTTCACCGCATCGCCGATCACGGTGAACTCCAGGCGCGAGGCATCCCCCACCGCGCCGAACACCACCCGGCCGCTGGCCACCCCCACATTGATTTTCAAAGATGGCGCGTCGGTAGAACCGCGTTCGGCGAGCCACTGATCGATTGCGGCCATAATCTCGCCGGCGGCCGTCAACGCGTCCTTTGCATAGGTGGCAGACGGGGTGGTGGCCCCGAAAGTCGCCATGATGCCGTCCCCCAGAAACTTGTCGATGACCCCGCCATGGGCCGCGATGACGGGAATCACCCGCGCCTGATAGTCCGCCAGCAAAGACATGATCTCGGCGGGCGGCAATTGCGCCGCCACATGGGAGAAGCCGCGAATATCCACATTAAGGATCGCCGCGTCGCGCACGACGCCTTCGCCGGGCGCAATCGGCTGGTCGGTTTCGGCAATGCCTTTGGCCACGGCCGGGTCGAAAAAACGCGAAAGATTGCGCGTCGCCGCTTCTTGCGCAAAAGCCCGGATGAGCAGATCCCGCCCCCGGGCAATCGCAAGAGCCAGAATGGCCGTGACCACAAGGATGGAGATGATCTTGTCGAACTCCGCGCCCAGCAGAACAGCGTTCGAGGTGAGGTAGACCACATAATCGCGTGTGATGACCGCCGGTTCCGTCAGCAACACATAGGCCAGAAGGACGCCCCAACCGATCGCGGCCGCCACTCCGGCCGCTAGGACAAAACGCGGTTCGAAGCGCAGCGCGCGCAACGCAATGAAAAAGAAGACATAAAGCAGCGTGGGCGCTTTCAAATAGAACGGCGCCGTTTGGCCGTACTGGAGGTGAAAACTCCAGATCAGCACCATCAGAAGGCCCATATCGATCAAAATCGACACGTAAAGCGCCCAATCCGGGATCCGGGTGCGCCGTGCCCAAGCAACCCGGCCCAAGGTAAGCAAGGCATAGACCGTTAGCGCATAGGGCACCGGCATGAAGCTGGTGTCGGCCGACGGCGAGGGCGCAATGGCGTAGAGCACCGCGAACAGCCCCACCAGAAAGAGCTGAAGGTAACCCACCAGCACTTCACTTTCGCGCTCGCGCTCGGCAATTGCCTTGCGCACAGGCGCCGACAGACTGCCTGTGTCAGGCGTCCCGACAATCGATTTTAGACTGCGCCACATCTTCCCATACTGCTTTGAAGCCCGATTAGCCTGCCGACACGGTTACGTAAGGTCCAATCACACCGGCTCACATTTCACTCTTTTCAAGCCAAAGGCTGGATGGCCGGGCACCCCCGCGGTCGATCCAGGGCACCAATGGCGACCTGGCCAGCACCGGCCGGTGATCTTTGAACATGTAGTGGCTGGCGAAAATGGGGCGATAGGCGCCCCCGGTCACGAGGAGAGCCACCGCCGGCTGCTCGTTATAGCCCCGCCACTGCCAATCGGGTGGATAGGGGTGAGGCAAGAAAACATCGTGAAAATGCACCAAAACGCCCGGCGCGAGTGTGGGAAGAATGTGGTTGAGCACATGGTCAACATCGGTGCCCGGCATCAGAATATGACTTGAATCGATGCTTAGAACATCATTCTGACGAAGATCCTCAAACAGACCGGGCGCCGCGTCGTGGACCAGGCCGGCAAAGCGTGTCACCGAAAGCCCGTCGATCGCAGCACGCGGCGCCGGATCGATGGCCGTGACCATGCAGTCCATGGCACCGTCGCGGACCGCTTGCACGAAAAACCGCGTGGAATGACCAGAACCGATTTCCACAATCCGCCGGGGACGGCATTGCCGCACGATCGAATAGGCGACCGCCGCATCAAGCCCTGAAAACCAGTCCTGATCCCAGCGGGGCGCCGGCGGCGGTTGGCCGCCAATGCGTTCGAGATCGCCGCTCCAATCGGCGGCGTCGGTCAGCAGTTTCTGGAATTCCCGCTTTTGCCGCTCGAACAGCTGCACAATGTGAGGATAGGTGAGTGTGGGAAGGCGCGCTTCCGTTTCGGCGGCATATCGATGGGGAATGAAGAAGCCCATTGGGCGCCCCGGCCACATCAGGGTCCGCAACCCCATATGCGCACGCCGAATGTGCCGGCGGAACGGACCGGTCACGGGGTCAGCGTCTCGCCTTCTTTTGCCACGACCGAATTCGGCCTTACCGCCGAGAGGTCGCGGGCCACTTGGTCCATGAAATCGTCATCATGTGACGGATCGTGGTGGAACGCCACATAAAGGCCCGCCGACGCGGCATCGGCCAAGCGCACGCCTTCTTGCCAGGTGGAATGGCCATATCCGCGGCTGGCGGGGTATTCCTCATCCGTATAGGTGGCGTCGTAAATGAAGATATCGGCCTTATCGATCAGGCCCAAAATGGCTTGATCCAAACCGCCTTCGCGGTGTTCCGTGTCGGTCACATAAGCAATCGACTTGCCGCCATATTCCACGCGGTACCCGACCGCCCCATTTGGATGGTTGAGCGGCGCCGTTCTGATGACAATGCCAGAATGTGGTTCTAGCGTATCTCCCGCTTCAAAATCCATATATTCGACTTTGGCCCGAAAGATTTCCGGCGCCACCGGAAAAAGCGGCGCATTCATGAGCCCCCCAATCGCCTCATGGGTTCCCATGTCACCATCCAGATGACCGGACCAGATGCGGCAGGTTGTGTCTTCCCGGAACAGGGGGCTGAAAAAGGGCAAGCCGACCACATGATCGATGTGACTATGGGTCAGAAAAACGTCGATATCGGATTGGCCCTGGGAAACGATATAGTCCCCCAAATAGCGCAGACCGGTGCCGCCATCGAACACGAGGCGCCGCTCGCCGCACATAATCTCCAGGCAAGACGTGTTGCCGCCATACCGTTGAACTTCCGGCCCCGCGCACGCGATGCTGCCCCTGACACCCCAAAACTTCACAAAAAAATTGTCCGGCGTGGGCTCTTTCTTCTGCCCGCGCCAGGGGTTCAACCGCACCATATTCCGTCCATTCCGTTGACGACAGGCATGCCCGCCAAGGAGACACTCATCTGTATAGTCTGCATTTGCAAAGAGATTGTCGACTCTTAGCACGCAAGAGTGTGACGGCGCTCACATCTAAACGCCGCGGCCGTCAGGCGCAGGGGGCCAAGGCCCGCCGCGTTAACCGTAACCCTAAGGAACGAGTTTGTATCCGCCGGATTCCGTGACCAGAAGCTGGGCATTGGACGGATCTTTCTCGATCTTCTGCCGCAGCCGGTAAATGTGGGTTTCCAGTGTGTGGGTGGTCACCCCGGAATTGTAACCCCACACCTCGTGCAGCAGCACATCGCGCCCCACCACCCGTTCGCCGGCCCGATAGAGATATTTGAGGATGGAGGTTTCCTTTTCGGTCAGGCGAACCTTGGAATCGTCGTCGTCGATCAGCAGCTTAGCGCTGGGCCGGAACGTATAGGTACCGATGCGGAAGACCGCGTCCTCGCTTTGTTCGTGGCTGCGCAGATGCGCGCGGATCCGGGCCAGCAGAACCCCAAACCGAAAGGGCTTGGTGACATAATCATTGGCCCCGGCATTCAGGCCTAAAATCGTGTCGGCTTCGGTATCGGCGGCGGTCAATAAGACGATCGGGCACTTAACGCCCGCTTTGCGCATCAAGCTGCAGACCTCGCGGCCGTCCATATCCGGCAGCCCCACATCCAGTATGACCAGGTCCAAATGGGCCGATTTGGCCTTATCCAGCGCTTCTTGACCGTTTGCCGCGTGGTCGGTCTGGAATTCGTCGTGATGGGCTAACTGTTCCGCGAGGGATTCCCGCAGGGTCTCGTCATCATCGACCAACAGTAATCTTTTGACACTGCTCATGGAATTTCCCCTATGATTTTGGCGTTAAGAACTTCGAGAAAATATTAACGAAAATGGCTTCACAAATTGCTCGTGGGACATATAGGGAGTTTTGACGGAACACTTGAACCATCAGTCCATAACAACCATTCAAATGGGTGTGAAAGCAATTGAGGAGCAGCAAACATTAAGCCACGCCCCCAAATAATAAGGGAAGCGGCCGGCGGTCAACTGGAATTGAGGCATGTTCGACCCGCTAATCCAGCTTGAACGCGTCACCGCCGACTTCCGCAGAGGTTTACCTGTCATCATCGCGCAAGAGTCGACAGCCCCTGGGTGGGGGCTGGCAATGGCGGCCGAGACCGTGGATGCACGCGGATTGGAAGCCCTGAGGCAGCTCGGGCCCGTCCATCTGCTGCTGACCCATAACCGCGCGAAAACGCTCAAAATACGCCTCTACACGCCCGATCTTGTTGCTTTGCCGGTCCCGCCCGAGAAGGATCAGGCCTGGATCCATCGCATTGCCGATCCGGCCTTCGATTTTGATCAGCCACTGCAGGGTCCGTTTGACGC